>CALXUH010000001.1 GCA_944391645.1 uncultured Clostridia bacterium
GAAATGCCAAAATTACCTAATAAATCTATTTCACTTTTATTTGGATTAATTTCAGGAATTTTTGTAACAAACACACTTACACAAAAAGCAATATTAGCATTTAATAGTACATGGTTTGCAAAAACAGATCCTATTTTCAACTTAGATATTGGATATTTTATATTCCAAAAACCATTTATTGAAACAATAATTGTATATCTAATTGGATTAATAGCTATTTTAACTTTATACATTGCAGTATATTATATTATTGTTTTTAATAAATTCTTTGATGAAGGCATTAGTATGGATACATTAAAAAAGAGTGCATTTATAAAACAATTAATTCTTCATATTATAATAATTGCATTACTAACATCATTTTTTATAGTAATAAAAATTCAAGATACAGTGTTTGACAAGTTTATGACAGTTGGGGAAAATATAGATTTAACTGGAGCAGGTTTGGTAGATGTTACTATAAAGGTTTGGGGTTACAGATTCTTTTCAGTACTTATTTTAATTTGCTTAGTTTTTGCGTTAATTTATTTTAAACAACATAAATATAAAAAAATGAATATTACAATTTTAGTTATTCCTGCATACTTAGTATTACTATTTATTGTAATGGTCGGAGTTGATTTAATATATGTAAATACAGATAAACTAGATAAAGAAAAAGAGTATATAAGTTATAGCATAGGATACACTAAAAATGCTTATGGAATTAACACAGAGGAAATAGAAATTGAAAATGGTGGAACTATAACTACAGATGATTTACAACAAAATAAAGATGTAATAAATAATATAAATATATTGAATGAAGAAACTGTTTTAACTCATTTAGAAGAGTATCAAACTAATTTAGGTTATTATACATATAAAAATACAAAAGTAGGTTTATATGATATTAATGGTGAAAAAAGACTGATATATATTAGCCCAAGAGAAATATTAAACAATGAAACAAGAACATATAATTCAAAAACATATGAATATACTCATGGATATGGTGTTATTATAACTTCTGCTTCAAGAACAGAAGATTCTGGACACTTAGAATATATAAAAAGCGGTTTTATTCAAACAGATGATGATCTAGTAATATCTGAACCAAGAATATATTTTGGAATGCAAACGAATACAAGTATTGTAATAAATAAAGATCAAACAGTAGAATATGATTATCCATTAACGAGTACCACAAATAGTTATAATACCTATACAGGAAAAGCAGGTCTAACATTAAATTTTATAGATAGATTAATATTAGGTATAAAAGAAGGAAATCTAAAACTTGCTTTTTCTGAAGATACAACAGAAAATAGCTCAATAATTACAAACAGAAATATAATTGAAAGAGCAAAAACAGTTATGCCATATTTAATTTACGATGAAAATCCATATATGGTTATAACAGATGAAGGTAATCTTGTTTGGGTATTAGATGCATATACAGTATCAAACCAATATCCATATTCACAAAAAACAAATATAGAAATTTCTGACAATACTACTCAAGAGATTAATTATATTAGAAATTCTGTTAAGGTTTTAATAAATGCATATGATGGAACAATGAAGTTTTATATAACAGATAGAACTGATCCAATTATAATGGCATATTACAAAGTATATTCTGGACTATTTGAAGAACCAGATGTAAAATTACCAGAAGATATAGCTAAACATATAGTGTATTCTAAATTTTTATATGATGTACAAGCAGAAATGTTGGAAATTTATCATGACGTACAGGCTGAAGTTTTATATAGAGCAGATGATGTTTGGTCTATTGCAACAGAAAATACAAGTAAAGTTACCAGTTTAAATGGAACACCAATAGATAGCTATTATACTATGGTAAAGACTGTTGACAGCAGTGAAGCTGAACTTGGACTTGTTATACCATATACTGTTTTAGGAAAACAGAATATAAATGCATATTTAGTTGGAACATATGACAACAAAACACAAACATCTCAAATAAAAGTATATAAATTTAAAACAGATAATGCAACACTTGGAACAATACAATTAGATGCACTTATAGAGCAAGATGAAAAAATATCAAATGAAATTGAGGCTTTAAATGTTACAGGAAGTAAAATATCTAAAAATATTATAGTAGTTCCTATTAACAATACATTATTATATGTTGAACCAATTTACCAATTAATGTTAAATGAAAATAACCAAGAACCAGTACCTATTCTTAAAAAAATTGTAGTAGCATCTGGTAATAAAATAGCAATTGGAAATAATATTAGCGATGCACTTGACAATTTATTATCACAAGAAGCTGTAAGTATAGAAATAGAATCAAATGATTTAGATACACTAATTTCAGAAATAATAAAGGCAAATAAGAATTTAGAAGAATCAAACCAAAGTAATAATTGGGAAATGATAGGAAGAGATATGGCAAAACTACAGTCATTAATAAAACAACTAGAAGAAACTTATGAACCAACACAAGAGCCCCAGGAAGATAAAACAGGCATAATACAAAATATTGTAAGTAATATTAGTAATAATTAAGCAAAATTAACAGGAAATAATTAAAAATGTATTGCAAATTTAAAAAAATTATAGTAAAATATATATGTTCAAAATGAACCAACCTTTTACTTAACTTAGAGAGTATCCGACTTTTTGTTCAGTTTAAGGCAATATAAAAATAGGAGGAATAAACATGACAAAGGAAAGAAAACAAGAAATCATTAATAATTTTAAAAGAGAAGAAAATGATACTGGATCTTCAGAAGTTCAAATAGCTCTTTTAACAGAAAGAATTAATGAGTTAACAGAACATTTAAAAATCCATAAAAAAGATAATCACTCAAGAAGAGGATTATTACAAATGGTTGGAAAAAGAAGAAATTTACTAAACTACTTAGCTAAAAAGGATTTAGATAAATATAGAGAAGTAGTAGAAAAACTAAATTTAAGAAAGTAAAACTTGAGGGCGGATATTATTTTTCCGCCTTTTTTATAAGTAATATAAAATAGTTTATTAAATACAATACTTGGAAATATAGTAGCTTGTATAATATGCTTAAAACATAAACATATTATAGAGGTTACTATTTCAAAGATTGTATTTGAAATATATATTTTTAAGGAGGAATTTAATATGTTTAAATCTTATTCAATGGAACTTGCAGGAAGAACTTTAAGCATAGAAACAGGCAAATTAGCAGAATTAGCTAATGGACACGTATTAGTTAGATACGGAGACACAACTGTAATGGTTAATGTTACAGCATCAAAAGAACCTAAGGAAGGAATTGACTTTTTCCCATTATCAGTAGATTACGAAGAAAAAATGTATTCTGTAGGAAGAATACCAGGAAGTTTTACAAGAAGGGAAGGTAAAGCTGCAGATAAAGCTATACTTACATCTAGAGCAATAGATAGACCAATAAGACCATTATTCCCAAAGGATTTTAGAAATGATGTAGTAGTTGTTGCAACAGTACTATCAGTAGAACCAGACAATGAACCGGATTTTTGTGCAATGATAGGTGCATCAGCTGCACTTTCAATTTCTGATATACCATTTGGCGGACCAACAGCTGCTGTAAAGGTAGGATATGTTGATGGGCAAATAATTATAAACCCAACATTAGAGCAAAGAGAGAAAAGTACTTTGAGATTAACAGTTGCTGGAACAACCAAAAAAGTTGCAATGATAGAAGCAGGTGCAGATGAAATTCCAGATGAAATAATGCTAGAAGCTATAAAAAAAGGTCATGAAGAAATAAAGAAAATATGTGAATTTATTTTAAAAATAAAAAATGAAATTGGAAAACCAAAATTTGAATATAAATCATTTGAGGTTGACCATGAAATTTACGAAGAGATAGAACAGAATTTTTATGACAGAATGTATGCAGATGTACAAGCAGTAGACAAAGAAATTAGAGATGCAAACATGGATAAAATAGCTGAAGATGTAAAGGCATATTTTATAGAAAAATATGGGGAAGAAAAAGCTGAGGAAGAAAAGCAAAATATAGCTGATTCTCTATATAAATTAGAAAAAAAATGTGTAAGAGCTATGATTTATAATGAACATAAAAGACCAGATGGAAGAGCAATAGACGAAATAAGACCTCTTTCTTGTGAGGTTGGTATATTACCAAGAGTACATGGTAGTGCAGTATTTACAAGAGGACAAACTCAAGTAATGTCAATAGCAACATTAGGTATGATAAGTGATGAACAAATATTGGATGGCTTAGATGAAGAAAAATCAAAAAGATATATTCATCAATATAATTTCCCAGGCTACAGCACAGGAGAAGCAAAAACATCTCGTGGACCTGGTAGAAGAGAAATTGGACATGGAGCATTAGCAGAAAAAGCATTAGTTCCTGTAATTCCATCAAAAGAAGAATTTCCATATACTATAAGAGTTGTATCTGAAGTACTAAGCTCAAATGGTTCAACATCACAAGCAAGTATATGTGGAAGCACTTTAGCGTTAATGGATGCTGGTGTTCCAATTAAAAGACCAGTTGCTGGAATTTCTACAGGACTTGTATCAAACCCAGATAATCCAGATGATTATGTAATGCTTACAGATATTCAAGGATTAGAGGATTTCTTTGGGGATATGGACTTTAAAGTAGCAGGAACTGAAAAAGGTATAACAGCAATACAAGTTGATATTAAAGTAGACGGTTTAACATATAAAATTATAGAAGAAGCATTTGCAAGAACAAAAAAAGCAAGAAAATACATATTAGATGAAATTATGTTAAAACAAATATCTGCTCCAAGACCAGAAATTTCAAAATATGCACCAAAAATGTTAACAATGCAAATTAAACCAGAAAAAATCAAAGATGTTATAGGTACTGGTGGAAAAGTAATAAATAAAATTATAGAAGAAACAGGCGTAAAAATTGATATAGATGAAGATGGACAGGTGTTTATTGCTGGAACAGATAATGATATGACTAAAAAAGCATATAACATAATTGAAAGAATTACAAGAGAAATTGAAATTGGCGAATTTTACGAAGGAACAGTTATAAAAATAATGCCTTTTGGTGCATTTGTTGATTTAGGAGGAGGAAAAGAAGGATTACTTCATATATCAAAAATATCAAAAGAAAGAGTAGAAAAAGTAGAAGATGTACTTGCTGTTGGTGATACAATAATTGTAAAAGTACTAGATATTGATAGTCAAGGAAAAATAAGCTTAAAGAAAATAGGAGATCAGACTGAAGAATAATTGACTATAATTTCATAAAAATAATTGCATAAATTGTAATAATATAGTATAATAAAAAACGGACATGAAATAAAAACAAGATACATATAATATATTAAAGGAGAAAAAAATGAAGTATTTAAATGTATTGCAACAAGCAATAGTATTTATTATAACAATTTTTTGGGTTTATAATATTGGAATTAGTGTATGTGCTTTAATAAAATTTAAGGATAAAACTTTAAAAACAAACAAAAAACACAAATTTATGGCTATAATACCTGCACATAATGAGGCAAATGTTATAGCAAATTTAGTAGAAAGTTTAAAAGCTCAAAAATATCCTAAAGAATTACTAGATATATATGTTATAGCAGATAATTGTACAGATGATACTGCAGAAATAGCAAAAGAATTAGGAGCTATTGTGTATACTAGAAATGATCCAACAAAAAAGACTAAAGGATATGCTTTACAATGGTTTTTAAAACAAAAAATAGATGAGAATGCTGACTATGATGCTTTTTGCGTGTTTGATGCAGATAATGTTGCTGATGAAAATTTTATAAAAAACATGAATAAAAAACTTTGCCAGGGTGAAGAAATAGTTCAAGGATACAGAGATATTAAAAATCCAACAGACAACTGGATATCAGCAGGTTATGCATTGTTTTATTGGACAATGCATAGATTCTACCATTTAGCAAGATATAATATAGGTCTTTCACCATTATTAAATGGAACAGGATTTATGGTAAAATTTGATGTTATAAAACCAAATGGATGGAACACACAGACTTTAACTGAGGATATAGAATTTTCACTTATAAATATGTGTAAAGGAAAAAAATTGGGTTGGGCAACAGATGCTATTGTATATGATGAACAACCTACAGGTTTTAAACAATCTTGGACACAAAGAATGAGATGGTCTGTTGGGCATATTCAATGTTTTAAAATATATACAAAACAATTAGCAAAAAATACAATAAAAAATAAAAAATTAGTAACTTTTGATGGATTACTTTATTTAATGGGAATGCCATTATTGGTAATAACATTATCATTATTAATATTAAACTTAGTAATATTTTCAGGAAATGGAATGACTAGTGCAGAGCTTGTATGGAGTATTGGGAAATATGTAGTTGCAACATTTTTATTAACACCAATTACAGCTGCATTTACAATGATTTTAGATAAAAGAAAATTAAAACCAATGTTAAAAGGTTTATTATGTTATCCACTATTTTTAGGTTCATGGATACTTATAAATATACAGGCATTAATAAAACCAAATACAACATGGGAAAAAATAGAGCATGTAAGAAGCATTAAAGTTAAAGAATTGTCTTAATAAAAAATTAATATATATTATGTATTTTAATATAGTCATATAAAAAATTGATATTATAAAAAAAGTCAGCTTTTTTGCTCGACTTTTTTTATTTAGAATGATATAATTTGTACATTATTTATTTAGGTGATGAAAATGATAATAGATAAAATTATAGAATCAAAAATAAAAACTTATGCATTTGTAGGACCATCTGGAACTGGAAAAAGCTATAGAGCACAAATGGTAGCTGCAGAAAGAAAAATAAAATATATTATAGATGATGGATTACTTATAAACGATACTAAAGTTATCGCCGGAGAATCTGCAAAAAAAGCAGACACAAAGATTGAAACAATAAGAAAAGCTTTATTTACAGATGAAAAAGATGTATTAGAAATAAAAAAAGCATTTTTAAAATACAGGCCAGAAAGTATTTTAATACTTGGAACTTCAGATAATATGGTAGAAAAGATTAGGACGAATTTAGGATTAAATGAATTTGAAGAAATAATAAATATATCAAGTGTAGCTACAGAAGAAGAAATTGAACAAGCAAAAAGAACGAGAAAAATAGAAGGAAAACATGTAATTCCAGTACCTACTTTTGAAATAAAAAAAGATTTCTCTGGTTATATTCTAGATCCGCTTCAAATATTTAAGTCAAAAGGAAAGAACAATAAACCATATATAGCTGAAAAATCAATAATTAGACCTACATTTAGTTATCTAGGTAATTACAAAATATCAGATACTGTTTTTAAGCAAATTATAGAATATTTAGGTGAAAAAGCAGAATTTGTGTATAGAATAAATAGAACAATAATACAAACAACAGAGGAAGGAATGAGCGTATATGTAGAAGTTATTATGAAATATGGATATGATATAGTTAAATGCTTAACTGATTTTAAAAAGAAAATTAAACGTGAAATAGAAAATTTAACAGCAATGAATGTAGACTCAATTGAAATTGTGGCAAAAGGAATAGAGTTAACAGAAGAATGATAAAAGATTTTAATTAAAATAATTTATAAAAAGGAGAAAAAAATGTCATTTATTGTAGGAATTGATGGCCCCGCAGGTAGCGGAAAGGGAACAGTAACAAAAATAATTGCCAATAGGTTGGGATTAACAAATATTGATACAGGAATAACATATAGATGTGTTGCTTTAAAATGCCTAAAAAATCAAATAAAACTAGAGGAAAAAGACAAAATAATAAATATAGCAAATAATATAAATATAGTAATTGATAATAGAGAAAATAGTGATATAGTACATTTAGATGGAGAAGATGTAACTCAAGAAATAAGATCAAAAGAAGTAACAAGTATTGTATCACAGATTTCATCAATAAAAGAAGTAAGATTAGCCATGGTAGAATTACAACGAAAACTTGCCAAAGGTAAGGATATTATAATGGAGGGAAGGGACATTTGCACATATGTTTTCCCCAATGCAGATGTAAAAATATATTTAGAAGCTTCATTAGAAGAAAGAGCAAATAGAAGATATAAAGAAATGAAAGATAAAGGTATAAATATAAGTTTTGAGGAAGTAAAACATAATATAGAAATGAGAGATAAAAATGACAAGGAAAAAGAAATAGGAGCTTTAAAACTTGCACAAGATAGCATAGTGGTTGATACCACTAATAAAACAATAAGTGAGGTTGTTGAGGAAATAATTAGTATAATAAAGAGGTAATAGAAATGAGAAAAATTTTAAAAGCAATTTTTTGGCTTATTTCAAAATTTGTGTATAGAACAACAATCAATGGAAAAGAGAATATTCCACAAGATGGTCCAGCATTAATTTGCCCAAATCATGTTCATGCTTTAGATTCAGTATTAATAGTTATAAATTCTAAAAGAAAAATAAATGCATTAGCTAAGGAAACATTATTCAAAAATAAATTGTTAAAATATCTTGCAAAAGTATTTGGAATATACCCTGTTAAACCAAACAGTGCAGATTTAGGAGCAGTTAAAACAGCACTAAAAATATTAAAGAATAATGAGTTGTTAATGATTTTTCCAGAAGGGACAAGAAACGGATTAAAAAAAGGGCGCCCAGTAAAAAATGGTGCTGTAACAATTGCAATAAAAGCAGGAGTACCAATAATTCCGATTGGTATAAATGGAAATTTCAAGATGTTTAGTAAAATCATAATAAATATAGGAAAACCAATATATTATAGTGAATATAAGGATAAAATTAATGATAAAAACTTAATTTGTGAACTAACAGATAAATTAATGAAAGAGATTATTATTTTAAAAAAAGAAGAAAAAAAATAAAAGAACCCCAGCGACAATCGCTGGGGCCTTCCATTTGGAATGCAAATGGAAGTTAGAGGGAAGAGGGAGGTCTAAGGTTCAACCCAAAGGTCAGAACCTGTGGTAGTGGTGATTAGATAACGGGTTGGCTCCTGAGCAGATGTTACTGCAAAGTATTCTGCCTTATAGGGGAACCCTTCATTATCAATGAGCTCTGCAAGCTCAGAAGAGTTTGTGAACAAGTCAACAAACAATCCTTGCTCTGTAAGAGCATCCTTGGATTCAAAAACCTTGGAAGACGCTCCAAGATATACGTAGGTGTGCTTAAGAGCATCTAAGCCGACATCAGTGGTGCATTTACCAATAACGGGACGTTCCTCGTACTGAGAATACAGAATGGATGCGGACAAGGCAAAGCCTATAATGATTGACAAAAATACGATAGCCAACCAGTTGCCTCTTCTTTTTTTCATTTAACTCTGACCCCTTTCAAACATTAACATTTCAATGTACCTCCTGTCGATTCCCTCTATCAACAGAACTTGTCGTCAAACAAGCTAACTATATTATAGCAAAAAGTGTTAAAATTGTCAAATTGTACTTGACATACAGCCATGTTTTAATGTATAATTAATTGTTATTTTAAGAATATAATAAAAGGGGAAATAAAAATGATTAATGAAAAAATAAGAAATGTAGCTATAATTGCACATGTTGACCATGGAAAAACAACATTAGTTGATAGTTTGCTTAAACAAAGTGGTACATTTAGAAGTAATGAGCAGGTAGAAGAAAGAGTAATGGATTCAAATGATATTGAAAAAGAAAGAGGTATTACAATACTTGCTAAAAATACATCAGTTATGTATAATGATATAAAAATTAATATTGTAGATACTCCAGGACATGCTGATTTTGGTGGAGAAGTTGAAAGAGTGTTAAAAATGGTTGATGGTGTTCTACTTTTAGTAGATGCTTTTGAAGGGGCAATGCCACAAACAAGAGAAGTTCTAAAAAAATCTTTAGCTATGAATTTAAAACCAATAGTTGTTATAAATAAAATTGATAGACCGGGTGCAAATCCATTAAAAGTTGTTGATGAAGTTTTAGAATTATTTATTGATTTAGGAGCAAATGATGATCAATTAGATTTCCCAGTTATATATGCATCTGCAAAAAATGGAATAGCTAAAATGGATTTAAATGAGGAATCTGATAATGTTAAATGTATATTTGATACTATTGTAAATACTATACCTGCTCCAAATTGTGAAATAGATGGTACAACTCAAATGTTAATCTCTAATATTGATTATGATGATTATTTAGGTAGAATAGGAATTGGCAGAATCGAAAGAGGAGTTGTTAAAGCTGGAATGCCAATTATGATTTGCAAGCAAGATAAAAATATACAGGGAAAAGTTGCAAAAGTATTTACATATATGGGACTTAAAAAAACTGAGGTAGAAGAAGCACAAGCAGGAGATATTGTAGAAGTAACTGGAATGGCAGAAGTTCATATTGGAGATACTTTATGCGATATAAATAATATAGAAAAAATTCCTTTTGTAGACATAGATGAACCAACAGTATCAATGACATTCTCAGTAAATAATGGACCATTAGCTGGTCAAGAAGGTGAATTTGTTACATCAAGACATATTCGTGATAGATTGTTTAAAGAATTAGAAAGAAATGTAAGTTTAAGAGTAAGAGAAACAGATTCTGCAGACAGTTTTGAAGTATGTGGACGTGGAGAACTACATTTATCAGTTTTAATAGAAACAATGAGAAGAGAAGGATTTGAACTTTTAGTTTCAAGACCAAAAGTAATTATAAAAGAAATTGATGGTGTAAAATGTGAACCAATAGAAAAATTAGTTGTTAATGTTCCAGATGATTCTATAGGAACTGTTATTGAAAAACTTGGCAGACGTAAAGGTGAAATGGTAAATATGGAACCTGCAGAAGCTGGACATACTAAAATTGAATTTAAAATACCTGCTAGAGGAATAATAGGATACAGAACTGAGTTTTTAACAGATACTAAAGGTGAAGGCACAATGAATAGTATATTTGATTCTTATGAACCTTTTAAAGGAGAAATTTCTTCAAGAACAAGGGGAGTATTAGTTGCATTTGAAGCAGGAACATCTGTTACATATGGACTATATAATGCTCAGGAAAGAGGAGATTTATTTATTGGAGCAGGTGTTGAAGTATATGAGGGCATGATAGTAGGATTAAATGCAAGAAACGAAGACATATCTATAAATGTATGTAAGGAAAAACATTTAACTAATACAAGAGCATCTGGTTCAGATGATGCATTAAGACTTGTACCACCAATACAAATGTCACTTGAAAAAGCAATAGAATTTATTGGTGATGATGAATTAGTTGAAATTACTCCAAAAAACATAAGATTAAGGAAGAAAATATTAGATACTAAAACAAGAGAAAGATTAGCTGCAAGGGCTAAAAAATAAAAGCATAAAACCGAAGGAATGGAAAAATGAATGAAATTGAACAAATAAAAGAAAAAGCACTAAAGGAACATATACCAATAATAATGGATGATACTTTGGAAATTGTAGAAGAAATTTTACAGGAAGAGCACCCTAAGAAAATATTAGAGATTGGTACAGCAATTGGTTACTCAGCTATATGCTTTGCACAGTATTTAGATAAAAATGGTAAAATAGATACAATTGAAAGAGATGAAAAAAGAATTGCTGAAGCAAAATTAAACATAAAAAAATTAGATTTAGAAAAAATTATTAATATAATAAATGGAGATGCAGTTGATGTATTACCAAAATTAGATGAAAAATATGATATAATTTTTATTGATGCGGCTAAAGGAAAGTATCCATTCTTTCTAAAAGAATCTATAAGACTATTAGCAGATGATGGAATTATTATTGCAGATAACATTTTATATAAGGGATATACATTAAGCAACTATAATAAACATAAACAAAGAACAGCAGTAAGAGGACCTAGAGAATATTTAAATGAACTAGAAGGAAATAAGGAATTAGAAACGAAGCTTTTAGAAGTAGGAGATGGATTAACAATAACTAGAAGGAAAAAGATATAAAAATGAAAGAGGAGCCAGGGCTCCTCTAACTTAAAAACTACCAGCAGACTATTACCAAATAGTCTCTTGCGGAGTTCCGCAAAGGAATAAGCTCGATGGAATCTTTTCCTCCTGTTTCGGAAGGTACAAATTGTTTCATAACAACGAACAATACTGTTCGGCCTTCTTTCTGGGCTTCATTGATTTCATGGAGTGATAAATACTTGATGGGAATGGAACGCGGAATCTTTTCCACAGATATGGAATTTAGAGGGGTTATATTAACCTGATTCCTTGCTTGTCCCTTTGCGTTATCATGACTGTTTTTCAAAAATATCCCTCCCGAGATGTATTAGTCATAAATATATAATAACATTTTTTTAAAAATTTGTCAAAAAGAGGTGAAATATAATATATGAAAAAACCTGAATTATTAGCTCCTGTTGGTTCATTCGAAAAAGCAAAAACAGCATTTAAATATGGTGCAGATGCAATTTATGTAGGAACATCAAATTTATCGCTAAGAACTAGAGTAGATATGAACGAT
>CALXUH010000002.1 GCA_944391645.1 uncultured Clostridia bacterium
CTACTTTGTCTCATCATCGTTTTTATATTTACACTATTTAAATTATACTCTTTTTATAGATTTTGTCAAGTAGTTTATTTGCAGAATCTATGATTTCCTATTACAACAGTTACTGGTCTTGACCATATCCATGAACTTGTTGCTGTTTTGGGGTTAAAATAATAAAGTGCTCCATATGTTGGGTCCCATCCATTTAATGCATCCTGTGCTGCATTTTTTGCAGTTTGGTTTGGCGTTAAATTTATTTGTCCATCATCAACCACACTAAATGCACCTGCCTGATAAATTACACCTGCCATTGTATTAGGAAAAGATGAACTTTTAATTCTATTTAACACTACTGCCGCTACTGCAACTTGTCCGAGTATAACTTTCACCTCTAGCTTCAGCATAAACCAATCTTGCTAACAAATTTAAATCTGAAGAACTACTAGTAGAGCTTGATGTACTATTTGAATTTAATATTCCCATTGCCTCTAATGTTTTGGGTCCAGCAATTCCATCTACTTGTAATCAATTTGCAGATTGAAACCATTTTACTGCCGCTAATGTTTGGCTACCATAAATTCCATCTATTGACCCATTATAGTAACCCCATCTTTTAAGTTTTGTTTGAATTGTTTTTACTTCTTCTCCCCTAGAGCCATATTTAGATAGTGCTTCTACAGTATTAATATCTGATTTTAAAAATATATTATATGAGAAAAATAAACATATTGTTATTACTAATAAAATTATAGCTATTGTTTTCTTTTTTCTTTGCATAAAAACCACCTTAAAAAATAATTTTTTTCTTATTATTTCCAAAGGTGTTTTTTTTATACTTAATTTTATTTTTATATATTAATATTAACTAAAAATCTTCCTCTTCAATGTTGTCATTATTATTTATTAAGACTGTAATCTTTTTTTCCGCATTTTCAAGAAATTCATTACATTCTTTTGAGATTTTCATTCCTTCTTCAAACTTTTTTATTGAATCATCTAAATTTAAATCTCCTTTTTCTAGTTCTTGTACAATTTTTTCAAGTTGTTCCATACTTTTCTCAAAATTAACTTCTTCCATTCGAATTTCCCCCAATTATATTTTACTCTATATCAAATGTTCCTGTGTCTATGTCTACATAGTATCTATACAATGCTTTTGTTGTTTCTTTTTCTCTTACACAAATTATATATCTGCCTGTTTCATCTTTTCCATCATAACTAAAATAAACAGTTTCATCTTCACCCCAATTTTCTTTTACTATTTGTTTTGCTTTTTCTTCTAAATTATCTTGATTATTTTCCTGTGTTCCTGTATTATTTTCTGTATTATTGTCACCAGATTCTACTAATGATTCATTATTTTGATTTATATTATTTTCCTCATTTAAATTATTTTCATTTTCTCCTAAGTCATTTGCACTTGTTTGTTCTGTTTGAGTTTTATCTGATATTTTTGTTGCTATAAATACCCCTGTTATTATTAAAACTACAATTATAAAAATATACAATATTTTCTTATTCATCTTTACCTCTCCTTTAAATTATTTTTGCTTGCTTTGTTCCATCATGTAGTGTTAGTTTGATTATATCATTAGGTTTTAACGTTTTTTCACTTTTTATTATTTTTCCATCTTTTTCAACAAAGCAATATCCTCTTATTAATGTTTTTAATGGACTTAAAGTATCTAATTTAGCAATTAATTCTATATGTTTTTTTTGGTTTTCTTTTAATTTCATTTTTATTGTGTTTTCTAGTCTTTTTACTTTCATATCAATATTAATATATTGTTCATTAATATATTGTAATGGCATTGAAAACGCTCTTGATTCCATTGCCTTTTTATATCTTAACTTCATATATTCTATCTTTTTCTTTAGTGCATTTTTATACCTGCTTTGATAAGCTTCTAATTTTAGTTTTATTTCATTAACATCTGCTTGTGCTAATTCTGCCGCAGCCGATGGAGTCGGTGCTCGTAAATCTGCCACAAAATCTGCAATTGTAAAATCTGTCTCATGGCCTACAGCAGATATTATTGGAATTTCAGATTCATATATTGCTCTTGCAGTAATTTCTTCATTAAATGGCCATAAATCTTCTAATGAGCCTCCACCTCTTGCTAAAATTAAAACATCTGCTAATTTTTTTTCATTCATTATCTTAATAGCTTTTGCAATTTCCTTTTCTGCTCCTTGCCCTTGTACTGGCACAGGGTATAGTCTAATATGTACATTTGGTCTTCTTCTTGTTGCAACATTTATTATATCTTTTATTACAGATCCTGTTTTAGAAGTAATTACTCCTATTGTTTTTGGCATAAAAGGTATTGTTTTTTTATGCTTTTCATCAAATAAATTCTCTTTTTCTAGTTTTTCTTTTAGTGCTTCATATTTTTTATATAAATCTCCAATTCCATCTTCTTGCATTGCTTTACAGTATATTTGATATACTCCATCTCTTTCAAAAACTGCCACAGTTCCAAATACAAATACTTTCATACCGATCTTTTGGCATAAAGTTTAAAGTAGCTGTGTTAGTTTTAAACATAATGCATTTTATTAATGAATTTTCATCCTTCAATGTAAAATACATATGTCCTGTGTAATGGTGTTTGAAATTAGATATTTCTCCCTTTACATACACATTATTTAAGAACTCATCTTCAGCTACTTTTTGTTTCATATATTTATTTAAATCTGTTACTGTCATTGCTACAGGTCTCATATATTCTCCTTCACAACACTTGCCAATATTCCGTTTACAAATGCTGGTGCATTGTCATCTCCATATTTTTTTGCAAGTTCTACAGCTTCATTTATAACTACTTTGAATGGTATTTTTGCATAAACAATTTCATAAATTGCAAGTTTCAAAATCGCAAGTGATATCTTAGAAATTCTTTCTATTTTCCAATCTTGTTTTAAATTCTTTTTTATTATTTCTGTTATATTTTCCAGATTTTCATTAACACCATTTATGGTATCAATTATATACTGTTGAGCATCTTTGTTTTCAATTTTATTATTTTCAATAAACAAATTAATTGCCTCAATATTATTCTCTTTTTGCACTTCTTCTTGGTACAAAAACTTAAAAGCCTTATCTCTTGCTCCAGACCTATTCATTTTTTCCTCCATTTATAATCTATCTATAAAATCCTTTATTACACTTTTTACCATTTCTTTATTATGCTGTACATAATTACCAATAAAAATTCCTAAAAAAATAATTAAGACTCCAATAATTACTTTATAAATTTGTAATATTAATGCAATCACGGCAATTATTGCACCAATAATTGCACCTCTGTATCTTAGGAAAAATTCTTTCAAATCATTCATATTTTCATCCTCTTTTCCAAATATTATTCTTTTACTTCAGAATCTTTTTTTACAGTTACATTTTTTATTCTTACGTTTACTTCTTTTATTTCTAAATCTAAAGAATTTTTGATTGCATCTTTTACATTATTTTGAATCTTTGATGCTAAATCTTTAATTATTGCTTCTGAAAATACGGATAATGTTATAAATACACTTATTTTATTCTCATTATCTACTTCAACTTTTGTAATAGAACTTTCTACACTTTCAAAATTTTTTATTACTGTTCCTGTTATATTTTCAACTGTATCTTTAGAAACAAGCAATTTTCCATTTTCATTTTCTAGTAATATTCCTTCTTTAGATTTTTCTTTTGCATTTGAACTAAAGAAAATACATTTTATAGATAAAATAGATAATATTATTGCTAATGCTAAAGAAATTGGTCCTGACACTTTATTTGAAAATATTTTTATTGTCCATTCAGATATTAATTCTATATCTAGCCATCTAGTTATTATAAATGCTGAAATCAATGACATAATTAATACTATTATTGAAAAAATTACTAAACATATTCTATCTACGATTTTCATATTTTATTACTCCTCTACTTCCTCTTTTTCCTTATTTTCTGTTGAATTTGTTTTTATTCCTTGTACATGAATATTTACTCCAGATACTTTAAGACCAGTCATAGTCTCTACTGTCTTTTTTACTCTGCCTTGAATTTCAAAAGCCACATCTGGTATTCTTACTCCATATTCTACAATTATGTTTACATCTATTTTTGTATCTTTTTCTCCTACTTCTACTTTAATTCCTTTTGATAAATTTTTCTTTCCACTAAATACTTCAGAAATTCCTCCAGCTAGTCCACCTGCCATGCTATAAACTCCTGGCACTTCTGATACCGCAATACCTGCAATAGATGCTATAACATCATTTGATATTTTTATTCCTGTGTTATCTGTTGATGTAATTTCGCTTTCCTCTAATTCTCTAATTTCTTTATCTTCCTCCATTCCACATACCTCCCTAATTAATAAATAAAAATCTTTAACATATTATTAAGTATATCAATTTATTAAAAAATTTACAACTATTTTTTTAAATTTTTATTTATCCCCTCATAAATTTTTCCAGTATTACAAATATTTAATCAAGAAATTAATTGGGTAAATTATGTTTGGTTCATTCTCATGTAAAGAAGCTACTAACAATTGTTGGTAGCTAGATTCTTGGCAAATCTATTACAATTTGTCTATTGGGCTATTATATATTAAATCCCTATATTTCTCATTATATTTTATAAATTTTTCTATTGTATTGGCTTCACCCAAAGATATTGCATAAGGTATATATTCTTCTAATATCTGTATATAATCTATTTCTTTATCTTTTATGAGTGTATAATCCTCAATATAATTTTTTAATCCTCCTAATAGTCTTGCAACTTCATTGCCTTTTTTTGTTCTTATATATTCCGTATTCTTGCCATATTCTTTTTGTAGTTCATGGTATGCGCCTATACTAACAGGCACAATGCTTATATAGAATACAAACAAATACATATTTATTTTGTAACAAATAATACATAAAATAAGGCATATTGCAATAATAAAAATCCACTTCATTTTTCTACTATGTAATTTATCAGTTATTAATTCTTTTTGTTGTGCTTCATCAATTATTATTTGTTTAAACTTATTTTCATCAAAATTATCATCGTTAATAATTTTATTAAGTACATATTGTTCACATTTACCTAATTTTGAATAATCTGTTCGCTCTCCTGGTGTTATTTTATATGTATCACCACTTTTTTCTATATCAATATATTTTTTAGTACATAGATATAAAATTGTAGCTGTATAATCTTTATATACATCTATTTTTAAATCATATATTAAAGAAGCTATAGATGGACTATAATTTTCTGGTATATCTCTAATATAATTTTTTTCAATATTTTTAATTTTTCTACCCGAATTTATTATCTTTTCACTTATATGCATTATGCTATAACAAATGGTTAAAAGTAGTGGCATTGAGAATCCTAAAATAAATATTGCTATTAATGTTGTTTTAATATCTTCCCACTTATATCCAATTGTAAGGTTAGCTAATGTTATAATTGATGCCACAACAGTAAATATTACAAGACCTATTGATATTCTTTTTATAAATTTTTTGGTTTTCCTTATCCACTCAATTTCATCCATTTTTATTCTCCCTTTATTACAATTAATTATAGCATTTTATTATCCTTATTTTAAAAATAACATTTATTTATTCTTATATAATATCATAATTTATGTTTTCCTACAACATTTAATATTAAAAAAACTCTTACCTATAAGGTAAGAGAAAGATATATCTTTTTTAATTAGACAATTAGCCTACATGAACAATGTAGACACTGTTGCGGGTAGTCACATGGTAGATGTCGTTGCCCATATAATCGATTTTCCTTACATTGCTTGTGGTTTGACCAATAAGCTTAGGTTGACCATTGATGAACTCCAATTTGTAGCAAAAATAGCTTCTGCCAATAACCGGAGGCTCATGTGCAATGGCCATATAAACCTTGTCCTCGTGAGAAACTTCATCAAACCATGCAGAATTGAATGCTCCCTTAACACCATTCAAGGTGTAGTCGGTCTGCCAGCCACGGTCCCTTGCGAAAGCGACCTCATATTCCTTACCTACAACCAAGGTGGCAGGGCTGGAACACTCATAGTAGCTCTCTGTTCCGCCATTGTAACGAACTTTCATTGTCATAATTTTTCCTCCTTACGTAATAACGCGTTCTTTGTTGTTTATTGCTTACTGATGATACGGAGTAAAAACTGTTCATCACATATTATTATACCATGATTTACATAATATTACAAATAAGTAAAAACACGTCTGGTTATAAATTCTATAACCAGACGTGAAATGTTTAAGTGTTTTACTCTCTTACTTTCCAAGACACGGAACAATCATTATCCCTACACCACTTCTCGATTCCAGGCAATTGCTCTTTTTTAAATTCTTCATAAGATTTGTTACTAATTTCGGCAAAACTAAAAGCTTTATATATTTTAGCTTTGTTAATTTCGTACATTTTATCAATTGGATATTGTCTAGAACTATATGTGTCAAACGCCCATCCATTGTTTACATATATAACATGCATTGTAAAATTTTTTTCATCCTTTTCCTTATTATTCTCTGTAGAAATTTCTTTTATTGCAATGAATTCTATAGATCCATTCTTTAAGGCTTGACATATAGCAAAACAAATGGAGAAACAATGGCCCCGACACTGTTGCATTGTAAGTAGCAAATATAATTCTTCATTTACATTTTTGATAGTTTTAAATTCTTTCCTACTAATAGCTTTCCCCTTGGTTGTACATACTAAAAAATATATTCTTTCTGCCAACAAAAGTGAAATTTCAACAATAACCTCAAAAAATATTATCATAAATACTATGAATCCCACGAAATATAACAGCATAAGAGCTATAATTACAATTTGAGTTGTTGTTGACAATTTACTGCCCTCACGTACTTCAATTATCAATAACGGAATGTATGGGAATATATAAATGACTCCCCAAAACATAATGCAAAGTATCTGAATTATATGTTGCTTTAAATCTAGCTGTAAAAGCATATCTTGCGATTCTTTGTCATATTCCTTGTAAATAGTTTTCCGCATTAGATACTTAATCATTTTTTACCAATCTTTCTGTAAAAGTTTTATGTTTACATTATGTAATTATAGCATATGTAATATATTTTTTCAATTATTATTAAAAATTGACTTTATCATCTTAAAAATTGACTTTATCATATTTTAGCATTACACTTTTAAGTAAAAGGCACGGAATTTTTCCGTGCCTTTTGTAAAGTCTTAAAATTACAAATATTTAGATACTCCTGTCTTTTTCATATACGGAGAAATGTTTGTTGGAAGATAGCTATCATCGATTATCAATTTATAGCAATCTTGATTATTTTCAGAAAGTTTAGTTGAACCCTCCAGTTCCTTTTTTACTACCAGATTTTTGGTTTTCTGAATATCTTTTTTGCCTTCTATAGTGCATCTGCATCTTTTGATATAAAGGTTTCAAAATCATCCTTGTTTTCAGTTTCATCGCTTTCAATATTAGGATTAATTGCCTGTTGCACCTGCATTGTATAATCTTGCAAACATTGCTGGTGTTCAGAAACAGGCTCTAAATAATCTGTACCAGAAAAGCTTTCTTCATGGATAGGCTCTCCACCATGTTTGCTTTCGCACATAGTTTCGTTGCCAATAAATGAAGCTAATCTAGAGTTTTCTTCAACCTGCCGTATGTAAGTTTTGGAAACCTTAGCATCGTCACCAAGCCTCATACATTCAAGGTTAACCTTTTTAAACTGCATAGACAATCACACCTCATTTCTTAGTGTCATTTTTCAAAAAGCACGGTTTTATTCCTGCATCCTCCAAAGTTTTGAACACTTCTTTGGTTTCCGGATACTTGTCAGGTCTCAAACTCGAATGAAAAAGAGAACTGCCTCTACCTTGAGCCCATGTTTTATCATAGACAGGTTTAGGGTCTGAAAATAAAACATATAGCACAACTCCGAGGATAGTGACACCTATAAATACTAATTTCATAACAGCTCCTTTACACAACTTCATCAGTTGGCTCGGCTAAAGAATATTATTCTTTAGCTATAGCTAATATTTGTGCTCTTATTTTTTCTTTAATTTCCTCCTTTTAAGACTTTTTACCGAAACTCAAAATTTACTATCTAAGTTCCATTTATATTCCCTCCTCATAGTTATTCGGAGATATCAGCCTCCGAATAGTTTTTTATGCTTTCAAAGGCTTTGCAAAAAATTTTTGCTTTTAGTATTATACAACAAATTTATTGATATTTCAATACTTTGCCGATTTTTACTTTTAAACGTTAGTCTTTATATGAGATTAAACAAATACAATGCGACTTTATTTTGTACAGTGGTTTCCATTTCCATAAGTTTAGCTATTGCAAACATTACAAGTTTATATATAACAAAGTTTATAAATGTGTTCTATATTCTTCATCAATACATTTTAGAACATCATCAATTTTTTATGTTTTTCTCTAGTGTTATATATAAAACCTGGCGATTTACTTTGGCTCATACATATTCCTACTCTTAATTTATCTTTTAATTCCATATTATTTTTCTTTTTATAAAAGTAAGCTTGCTGTAAAAAACTCACATATAAATTCAATTCGTTGTTTTAGACTTTCTTCAAATTGTATTTCTTGTTTAATTATTTTCATTTACTTGTATCATCCTTTCACTTGAATAATTCTTATATTGTTTTTAGGCAACAAAAAAAACAACCAGATTTTATTTTTGATTGATTTTCTAGCAACTCTGTTCTATTAGTTCGAACAGATACGTCATTGGTGCCAACGAAGTAGATATTTACAACTTTTGGCTCTCATAACGATT
>CALXUH010000003.1 GCA_944391645.1 uncultured Clostridia bacterium
GCAGAAATTTAAAGGCTTTTGGCATAGTATTATGAGCCATTTTCATAAAAGAATTTGCTATGATAAAGATAATAACTATAAAATTGTAAGTGATGACCTATATAAAAATGGTATTTTTGATGATAATGATAATGAGATAGCCAATAATGCTAGAAGAAAAGTAAAAACAACAGATGAAATAGCAAATTTAAAAGATAGAAAAAAAATGATACAAGATTTTAAAATGGAGGTAAAGAATGGAAAATGAAAAAGTAAAATGTTTAATAAATATGATAAATGATATGGACTTAACAAATAAGCTAAGACTTGCAATATGTATGAGTAATAGTAGCTATACTAATCTTAAATATAATAAACCTGAAATGTATGAACATTTTGATATTATGTTAAAAGAAATTGATGAAGAATATAGAATTACTTTAATAAATTTTGCTAAATATCATATTATAATGTTTGCAATGGCTAAACTTATGGAAATGACTAAAGAAGAACAAAATCAAATTGCATTGTAGTTATTTAATAATATAAAAATAACTAATAATTCGACTAAAAAGTCGCATAAATATTGAATTAAGTGGATTTATATGTTACAATAAAAAAGTAATTTTAGTACATTGCAAATTGCAAGTTTTTATAAATAATAACTCGTTGGAATAATTATTTTAAGGAGGAATCAATATGAGTAGAAAAGTTATGCAGTACATCATCGCTCATCCATGGAAGTGTCTGACGTCTTTTGCCATTTTTTTAATTATTTTTGCAATAACGATTTCTAAATTACCAGAAATTGTTGCAGTAATAATTGGAATTTGCCTAGTAGTATTAATGATTGCTACAATAATTACATCTATATATCAAGAAAAAAAAGAAAAACAGAAAGTTCAGAGTATGGAAAAAGAAGACTATGAAAAAAAGTGGATGCAGTATGTGGATTTGGTTAATGAAATGCTTGATGAAAAGAAGTATGAACGGAATAAATTAAATACGGACTGGATTCAGACATTTAATCAAGTTATATATGCTATAGCTACTAATCAGTATCTATTAAGACGAATGTTTAATGACTTCGATATTGCGGCATGTTTAGTTTATTCATTAACTTGGGATAGCAATAATGATGAAGATATTCTTTTTGCATTTGATTGTGCCAAAAAAGTAATTAGCGAACCTAAAGAATATATTCGTGATTTGGGCTATGGTTATAAATTAGAATTGAAGGTAGAAAATATTCTCCAAAAGGTCAATATGCATATACCTGATGAAACTATTACAACTGAATCCCTTATATCAATCATTCGTACGTATCTTACGCAGAAGACAGAAAGCGGAATAATACAGCTGTCTGACTTTTTACACATTTTGTATTTAAAGTGTAAGTAACATTTTAAAGAACACTAACCAATATGCAGAAATGTATATCGGCTAGTGTTCTTTTCACAAAACATAATTTTTTAGTCTTTTGTATTGTATTTTATGAAAAGAATGATATAATAATTACAAATTGATTGATATTTGTATCAATCGTTAAGAGAGAAAAAAGTTGTAGATAACTACGGCGTTCGCTCCAAAGTATAACAACTTATGGGCTATATAAGTCCGTAAGTTTTTATTTATTTAAATATTAAATTCTAAAGTTTTCTTTCTAGGAAGGAGGATATACTCTTACTAACTATCACATAGAAAAAATGTATAAATCCAAATAAAGCATTTGAATAGAATAATTTAATAGGGGTTGCAATATTATGTAAAACATAGTATAATATAAAAGTATTATCGAAAAGATACAAGTTGAAATAGGGAATCTAACGTTTAATCAGTTTAAGGAGGATAAAATATGAGTTACGATTCACAGTTAGAAGGTATGAAGGCATTGGCAATTGCCATGTCGTCTGGGAATGCATCTGAAGGACTAGAAACTGTTCAAAATGCTGAACAGAGCAGAGTGAGAAATTCAAGCAAACTGCCTCGAGATATGAGACCGAGTCAGGCAGCTTTCGAAGCACTTGGTTTTACTTTCACTGATATAGGTGATAGTGTTTTGTTTGAAGCAACTTTACCCGAAGGTTGGTCAACACAGGAAACTCCTGGCTCAAGTATTTTGTGGAAGAACTTGGTTGACAACAAAGGCCGTGTACGTGGCAACTACTGCTATAAAGGAGCATTCTATGATAGGTATGGCCATATGAGTTTATCTTGCAGATATAACTTAACCTATCAGCATACGGACCCTAATAATTATAAGAGTCCAATAAATGTTGTTGTTATAGATGCAGATGGTTCAGTTATGTTTAATGCTGGTCAGTGCAAAAAAGCGTATTCAGAGGAATGTGATAAGCTTGTTGAAAAAGCTGAAGAGTACCTTAACTCTAACTATCCTGAATGGGAAGATGCTACGAAATATTGGGAATAACTAATCTCTTTTTGTAATCTTTCTTAAGATAACTATCACCACCGGCTAAAAACTGGTGGTGATAGTTTTTATTAACATTAAAGTAATCCCCCAGCAAGTACACTTGCTGGGGGATTATGTTAGTATTTTATATGCTTATAACAAAATGGACGATTGCAAAAAACAAAAGTGATGCATAGGCACCAAAAAATGCATACGACAGTATGGTAATGGAAGTTTCTTTGATTTTCATCCGTATAATTGAAGAGTCGGAGTAAGTACGAAACGCATGTGCAAACAGGATAAGTAATCCCAAAAGAAGTACTGCACCTGTTGCAAAAAACAGGTAAGAAGCCACAGCCGGAATAAAATAATCCACGATGAAAAGAACTACCATCCACAAAATTGTTAAGCACGCTACTAACATAAAAATCTCCCTTTCATAGAAATAATATATGTAAACTAGATTGCATCTAGTAAAAAAAAGGAAATCTATATAAATGCCCATATGGACACAAACAATATAATTATATCATAATTATGAACAAAATACAACTAAAATCAAAGTTTACATAAAAAACAAAATTTATATGAATATAAAAAGGTTATAAGTAATAAATTGTAGATATAAATATATTAAAGGGAGGTGCATATTATAAAAAAGTTAAATATAGTTTTAAAATTTTTAATATTTTCTATCTTTTTTGAAATTCTATTAGGAGTTATTTTACATTTCACATATAAATGGTCACGGAGAAAATGTCTTTATAGGTTCATTTAGTGCTGTAAATGAAAGTACATGGGAACATTTAAAATTAGCTTTTTTCCCAATGCTTATTACTACTATAATAGGATTATTTATTAAAAATATAGATAAAAAATGTTATTTATATGCAAGAATCTGTGGTATTATAACATCAGTTTTATTTATTACTGTTTTCTTTTATACTTATACAGGAATAATTGGAACTAATTTTGCTATTATTGATATATTAAGCTTTATAATTGCAATAATACTTGGAGAATATACTTTTTATAAAATACTATACAAAAAAAATAACTGTAATGATATGATACCTATTATATCATTAATAATATTATTGTTAGCATTTATTATATTTACATATTTTCCACCCAAAATACAATATTTTAAAGATCCATTAACAAACAAATATGGGATATTTAAGTATGCTGAATAACTTGATATTGTAAAAATTAATATAAACTATTACATTGCTAATAAATGGTATAATATTACATATTTTGGGAAAAATAAAAACATGAAAAAAATGTTTTTAATAAAAAATCCAGAGCTATTTCAAGGTGAAAAATATTTAACCCAAAATAAAAATTATTTTGAAGGATGGTACTTTAAAAATTCAAATAAAGAAAAAGGTATTTCATTTATTCCAGGAATAAATATTGAAAAAAATATTTCAAAAGCATTTATTCAGGTTCTAACAAATGACATATCATATTTTATAAATTATAATATTAAGGATTTTAAATTTACCTATAACCCATTTTCCATTAAAATAGGTGATAATTTTTTCTCAAAAGATGGTATTCATATAGATATTAAAGATAAGAAATTAAAAATTTATGGAGATATAAAATATTATAATGCGACAAACATAAAAACAAGTTTGATAAATCCAAATATAATGGGACCTTTTTCTTATATACCATTTATGGAATGTAATCATGCTATACTAAGTATGCAAAGTAAAGCTAATGGTAAAATATATATTAATGAAGATAGGATAGAATTTAATAATGATAATGGATATATTGAAAAAGATTGGGGAATATCCTTTCCTAAATCATATATATGGTGTCAAGGCAATAATTTTAGAAAATCAGATGCAAGCTTTATGTTATCATTAGCAAACATTCCATTGAAAGCTTTTGAATTTAAAGGAATTATTTGTGTACTTTTAATAGGTAATAAGGAATATAAATTTACAACGTATAATAATACTAAAATTCTAGAATATAAAGTAAATAACAATACTTTAGATATAAAATTAAAAAAAGGTAATTATTTTTTTAATATAAGATCTAAGCTTGATAGGGGACAAAAATTATTTGCTCCAGTTAATGGAAAAATGTCTAAAGACATTTTTGAAAGTATAAGTGCAACAATAACTATAATATTAAAACAAAATAGTAAGACTATATTTTATGATGAAAGTATAAATTGTGGATTAGAAATTGTAAAATAAATATAAAATTTTTATTAAGTAAAAAGAAAAATTTTGTTTATTAAATGCTTGAAAAAAAATAAATGATGTGCTAGATTAGTATTATAAAATGTAGAAAAAGTTTATTGTATTTAAGGGGGAAAATATGGAACAAGTTGTAAATAAAAGAGCATACGAACTTTCAAAAGTAGGAGAAATAACACAAACTATTTTAATTATTTTAGGTGCATTATTAGTACCGGCGTTTGTACCACAATTATTACAAATAATATTTGGAAAAGCAAGTTGGATTGCAAATAATTCGCAAATTGTAGTTGGAAGTATAGTAAATACAGCATTAATAATTACTGGAATAAACATGAAAGGCTGGAGGAATATACTACTAGTTGCAACATTACCAAGTTTATCGGCAATAGGAAGTGGATATATATTTGGAAATTTAACAAAAGTTACAATTTTTATGATACCAGGAATATGGCTAGGAAATTTAGCTATTATAATGCTTATGAAAATATTGTATGTAAATAAGAATATTAATTATATTTTAAGTGCAATAATTTCAATAGTAATAAAGGTGGCAATAATATTTGGAGTGTTAAATATTTGGATGATGTTTTCAGTACTACCAAGCCAAGGAACAGTTGCAAATACTTTAAGAAATTCAATGGGATTAACACAAGCTATAACAGCTACAATTGGAGCAGTAATCTCAGTACTAATATTAAAAATAGTATTTAAAAAAAGTAAGAATTAATGTAAAAATTCAAAAAACTGTTGACAAATAATAAAAAATTATGCTAATATAATTATTGTTGGTAAGATTTATCAACAATACGCGGATGTGGCGGAATTGGCAGACGCGCTGGTCTTAGGAACCAGTACCAACGGTGTGGGGGTTCAAGTCCCTTCATCCGCACCAATGACGTATCTGTTCGAACTAATAGAACGGAGTTGATACAAAATCAATCAGAAAATAAAATCTGGTTGATTTTTTTGTTGTCTAAAAACAATATAAAAATCATCCAAGTGAAAGGATGGTGCAAGTAAATGAAGATAATTAAGCAAGAATTATAATTTGAAGAAAGTCTAAAGCAAATATTAGAATTTATATGAGAGTTTTCTAAAGTAAGCTCTACTTTTATAAAAAGAAAAATAATATGGATTTAAAGGATAAATTAAGACAAGCAATATGTATGAGTCAAAGCAAATGGTCTGGACTTATATATAATACTAAAGAAAACTATGAGAAATTCCATAAAATGCTAAAAGATATTGATGAAGAACATAGAACTACACTTATAAACTTTGCTAAATATAAACTTGTAATGTTTGCAATAGCTAAACTTATGGAAAAGGAAACCACTGTACAAAATAAAGTCGCATTGTATTTGCTTAATCTCATATAAAGACTAACGTTTAAAAGTAAAAATCGGCAAAGTATGTCAATGATTTTTGAAAATGTCCCAAAAATTTTTAAACATAAGCCCTAAAAATTTAATTTTTTAGGGTTAGTTTTTGGGGTCAGGGTACTCGAAAAATTTTTAAAATTTGTTCTTCGAACACCACCATTTTTTCTACTCTTCATGTACCCTACGAAAAAATGGTTAATTTTAAAAATTATTTTAAGATACTTTTTCTAATTCTTTTTGTATTTTTAAATTTTGCTTTTCTATAAATTTTTCAAATGATTGCCTTTTGAAGGGATGTATCATTCGAGGCATATAAATTTTTTTAGGTTCAATTGGTAATATTTCATCAAAATTTTGTGAATTTAACTGTATGTCTGGTATTTCTTCGAGAGCAAATATACTATCTTCTACAGTGGCATATAAAGATTTATCAAATGCTTCAATTACCATACATTTAGTACCCTTTCCAAAATATATTGGTGTACCAACAGAATTTATTGTTCTGTAATGTTTCTTTTTAAAACAAATTGAATGACCAGTATCTACTATTCTGCGAGATAAAACAGCTAAAGTTAAATTGATTTTTTGTAAACTAGGTTGCTTTTCAAAGACAGATTTGGTATTATCTATACATAGAGCGAATTTTGAATTGTATTTGTCTATGAAAGATGGTAAGAAGTTGTTAGCTTCTTCAATAGTAGTTATGTTGGCTAATCTAAGTTCAGGTATTAATCTTAACTGAAATGATTCGAAAAGTCTTTCAATACGGGGCTTAAATTCAGGAACGCTACTTGTTTCAATAGCTGTGCCTAACTGAGAGCAGGCATAAGCAAATTGTGTAAAGGTATTATCTTCGTCAGAGGTAGTACCTTTTTTATTATATTCGAACACAGTTCTTTTATCTGTTTTAAATAAGTAAGGAATACCATATTTTGTAAGTATTTGATAATAAATATGGTAATAACCATTTAGAGTTTCTTGGTTATCAAAATATGCAGCAACGACATGACCAGTAGAGTCATCTATAGCAGCATGTAGGGCTGTTTTAGTATTACCAAACCAAAGATGTAAGCAAGCATCAGTTTGAATTTCCTCACCAAAATAAATACATCTAGGTTGCCTTGGATGAGCATCTTCAACGGCAACAATAGCAGACTGAAGTTTAGCAATTTCTTTTTTAGATTTAGTCTTTTCTTTTTTAGCAAATAATTTTTTCTTAATGTTCTTTCTAGTTATTTTACGAGATCTAGGAGATAGAATATATCTTTCTCTAAGAATTTGTCCAACTTCTGGAGTAGATAAGAATATGTTTTCTCTTTCAGCTAAATATTCAGTAAATTGAGTGTAAGTACAATCAAAATATTTGGAAGTATACAGAGTTTCAATTTCATTTTTAAACTCATCTGTTAAAGCATGTTTAGGTTTTCTACCTTTATTACCATGAACGAAGAAGGGCTTACCAAATTCTTTATATCCAGCAATTAATCTGTTAACTTGTCTAATACTTTTTAATTTTAACTTTATTCTAACACGTTCCTTGTTACCCTTAGTTTCTACTAATTTTTTAATAATTTCATATTTTTCCTTTTCCTTCAATGACAGTTCCACCTTTCTCATATTGTCCTCCTTAGATTTAAATGATAGTTTTTATTATATCATTTAAGAGAACAAATATTTTTAAATTGGGACATTTTCTCATTTCTTTACCTAAGACATTATCACATTTCTTTCATAAATTTTATGACAAGGTTTTAAATTAATATTGAAAATATTTTCCATTTTTGATATAATTCAGAA
>CALXUH010000004.1 GCA_944391645.1 uncultured Clostridia bacterium
AGAACATGTTAATGTTCAGCCTCATTCTGGAGCACAAGCAAATATGGCTGTATATCAAGCAATATTAACACCAGGAGACACTGTTTTAGGTTTAAATTTATCACATGGTGGCCATTTAACACATGGAAGCAAAGTAAATTCATCTGGAAAATTATATAATTTTTTTGCATATGGAGTTAAAGAGGAAGATGGAAGAATAGATTATGATGAAGTTGAACGTTTAGCTCTAGAACATAAACCAAAATTAATTGTTACAGGAGCAAGTGCATATCCAAGAATTATTGATTTTAAAAGATTTAAAGAAATTGCAGACAAAGTAGGTGCAATGTTAATGGTAGATATGGCACATATAGCAGGACTTGTTGCAGTAGGGTTACATCCAAACCCAGTAGAATATGCGGATTTTGTCACAACGACAACACATAAGACCTTAAGAGGACCTAGAGGTGGAATGATACTTTGCAAAGAAAAATATGCAAAACAAATAGATAAAGCTGTATTTCCAGGAGTTCAAGGAGGACCACTTATGCATGTAATTGCAGGAAAAGCAGTATGTTTTAAAGAAGCATTAGAACCAGAATTTAAAAAATATCAAGAGCAAGTAATAAAAAATGCAAAAGTTCTTGCAGAGGAATTACAGAAACTAGGATTTAAATTATTATCAGGAGGAACAGATAATCACTTAATATTAATAGATTTAAGAAATAAAGGAATAACTGGAAAAGAGCTTGAAGTAAGACTTGACCAAGTTGGAATAACAGTAAATAAAAATTCAATACCATTTGATACAGAAAAACCATCAATAACAAGTGGAATAAGAATAGGAACACCAGCAGTTACAACAAGAGGATTCAAAGAAGGAGAAATGAAAAAAATAGCCAATTTAATAAATGAAACTGTAAGTAATTATGAAGAAAATAAGGAAAAAATAAAAGAAGAAGTAAGTAATATTTGCAAACAATATCCATTATATGAATAAATAAACAATAAAGAAGGAGGATGCAACAAAAAAGGACATATATTAATAAAACAAAACTTTTGTGTTGCAAAAATACTATGGCAGATACATTAATAATAGTTGAATCTCCAGCAAAGGCGAATACAATAAAGAAATTTATAGGAGGAAATACAAAGGTAGTTGCTTCTATGGGACACATAAGAGATTTACCAAAATCTAAAATAGGTGTAAACCTAAAAACATTTGAACCAGAGTACATAAATATTAGAGGAAAAGGTGATTTAATAAAATCATTAAAAAAGGATGCTAAATCCTCAAAGAAAGTGTACCTTGCAACTGACCCTGACCGAGAAGGAGAGGCAATAGCGTGGCATTTAGCTCATATTTTAGGAATAGATGAAAAATCTATATGTAGAGTTACATTTAATGAAATAACTAAAAATGCAGTAAAAAACGCCATAAAAAATCCAAGAACAATAGATATGAACCTAACAGATGCTCAACAGGCAAGACGTGTATTAGATAGAATAGTAGGGTATAAAATAAGCCCTGTACTTTGGAAAAAAGTTCAAAAAGGTTTATCTGCAGGTAGAGTACAGTCTGTAGCAGTAAGACTCATTGTTGAAAGAGAAGAAGAAATAGAAAAATTTATTCCAGAAGAATATTGGAATATCTATGCAAATTTAAGAACAAAGAAAGCCAAAAACACGTTTGAAGCTAAATTTTATGGAAAGAACGATAAGAAAATAGATTTACATACAAAAGAAGAGGTAGACAAAATTATCAAAGATTTAAATAATGCAAAATTTGTAGTAAATGAGATAAAAAAAGGAGAAAAGAAAAGAACTCCAGCTCCACCATTTACAACAAGCACAATGCAACAAGAAGCATCAAGGAAATTAAACTTTCCACTAAAAAAGACAATGTCTGTTGCTCAAGGTTTATATGAAGGTGTAAAGGTTCCAGAAAAGGGAACAGTAGGTTTAATAACATATATGAGAACTGACTCTACAAGAATATCTGAAGAAGCAAGAAAAGTAGCTAAAGAGCAAGTAACAAAAATGTATGGTGAAAATTACTATGAAAATAGATATTATAAAACAAAAGCTGATAGCCAAGATGCACACGAAGCAATAAGACCAACATATATAGAATTAGAACCAGACCAAATAAAGGATTCTTTAACAAATGACCAGTATAAGTTATATAAATTAATATATAACAGATTTTTAGCAAGCCAAATGAAATCGGCAGTTTTTGATACTGTTTCTGTAAAAATAAATGCTAATGAATATAATTTTAAAGCAAATGGACAAACTTTAAAATTTAAGGGATTTATGGCATTATATGTAGAAACAGAAGACAATGAAATAAAAGAAGAGTTAGCTAAAATTCCTGAATTAAAAGAAGGACAAGAATTAATAAATGAAAAATTAGATTCTAAGCAAAGCTTTACTGAGCCACCACCAAGATATACAGAAGCGAGCTTAGTAAAAGCGCTAGAGGAAAAAGGAATAGGCAGACCAAGTACTTATTCTCCAACAATAACTACAATTTTAGCTAGAAGATATATTGAAAAAGAACAAAAACAATTATACCCAACAGAACTCGGAAAAATTGTTAATAAATTGCTTGTAGAAAACTTCCCAGATGTAATAAATGTAGAATTCACAGCAAAAATGGAAGAAGAATTTGACCAAATTGCTGAAGGAAAGTTAAAATGGAAAAATGTTATAAGCAATTTTTATGAACCATTTGAAGTTGTAGTTGAAAAGGTAGAAAAAGAATTAGAACATGTTAAACTGGAATATGAAGTATCTGATGTACCATGTGAAAAATGTGGTAGAATGATGGTAATAAAATATGGTAAATATGGAAAATTCTTGGCATGCCCTGGGTACCCAGAATGTCAAAATGCAAAACCTTTTATTGAAACAATAGAAGAACCATGCCCAAAATGTGGAGGAAAGGTTCAAATAAGAAAAACAAAAAAGAAAAGAAAATATTATATATGTGAAAACAATCCAGAAAAGTGTGATTATATATCATGGAATAAGCCTAAAAAGTCTTAAAATTATATAATAGTTTAAACGAAATATGTATAAAACTCCAAAAAATGTAAAAAATTTATTTATAAGATTTTTTGGAGGGTGATTCAATGAATGAAGATAAAATGAAAAATATGGTAGTACTTAAAAATTTACCTTCTAATATTGTAGAAGAAGCATACGTAGTGTTAAAACCTAATAAAAATTATAAAAACATACAAAAACAAGAAAGCACAAATGAAAGACTTTCGGCGGAATATGTGGTAAAAGAGGCAGAAATGGTTATAAGTAATTATTTGGCTAAAATAGAAGATAAAAAAAACGTTAAAAATTTAGAAGTGGAAAAAATAAAGAAAAAATATATAAAATTAAAAAATGCGAGCATGATTTTGGCAGGAATATTGATTTTGAGTATAGTTATAAACTTTATATAAAAAATCACATATATAAAAAGTTCTAAACACCCATCTTAAGTAATATATTATAGAAAATTACTTAAGAAGGGTGTGTTTTTTATGGAAAGAACATTAAGCCAAGAAGAAAGGCTAAAAAGAGCAGAAGAAATATATTATAGAAGGCAAAATGCGGTGAATTTAGCAAGAACAGCAACAGTTAATATATCGCCTAAAAAAAATTATAGACTTTTGAAAAAAATTATTATTCAAATAATAGTATGTATTGGAATATATAGTGTGATTTACAAATTGCAAAATAATACAGATAATTTTTCTATAGATTCAATTAATTATTTAAAAGGTGCGATGGCATATGATATAGACATAAATAGAGTTTTTCAAGATACAGTAAAATATATTGAGAATTTAAATATAGTTAATGAAAAAATAATTCAGCAAGAAAATAATGAAAATATTGTGACTGAAAATGAAGAAACAAATAATTTGACACAAGAAGCAACTTTATCTGCAAGTGAACAAGTAGAAGAAAATAGCGCAGAAGAATCAGAAGTAGATGCAAGTAGTGTTAGTCAAATGGAGCAAGATGCAGAATATATAAAAAGTAATTTTTCATTAATAAAACCTGTAGACGGACCTGTAACTTCAAGATTTGGGTTAAGAAATCCAACAACAGAAACAGTACCAAAATACCACACAGGAATTGATTTAGGTGTAGCAGAAGGTACTGTAATTGTATCTGCAATGGATGGAACTGTGGAATTAGTTTCTTCTGTAGGAGATTACCGGAAATCATGTAAAAATAACAAATGGAGATGTATCAACACTTTATGCTCACTGCAAAACAATTTATGTGAAAGAAGGGGACAAAATATCTAAAGGGCAACAAATTGGAGAATCAGGAAGCACAGGTAATGTAACAGGACCACACTTACATTTTGAAATTAGAAGAAATAACGAATATGTAGATCCAGATCTTATTTTAGATTTTTAATTTCACATATTAAGGAGGGTGGTAAATATACAGTTAATTATTAACATAGAAATATTTTTATTTATATTTATTTTTATATTAACAAGACAAATAAAGATATATGCTATATTTATTGCATTTACACTAATACATGAAATGGCGCATGCATTAACAGGAGTTTTATTAGGATTAAAAATTAAAAAAATAGAGATATTTCCATTTGGACTTAAAATAATATACGAGGGAAATAATAACAATAAGAATATAGAAATAAAAAAATTTATAATTGTATTAGTAGGACCACTTATTAATTTAGTTATTATGTTATTTGCAATAGCTTTTAATTTACATACTAACATAGTTTATACAAACCTAATAATAGCAGGATTTAATTTAATACCAATATATCCACTAGATGGAGGAAGAATTCTAAAATCATTATTAAGCATAAAAATAAACAAGATAAAAACAAATTATATCGTAAATAAAATATCAAATATAACAATAATATTATTAACAGCAATTACTAGTATACTAATATTATATATACAAAACATTGCTATTATAGTTGCACTAGCTTTTTTGTGGTATATAGTAATTAGAGAAAATAAAAAATACAAAATAATAAAAAAAGTTTATGAAACAATTGAACAGAATAAGTGATAATTTTAAATAATATTAAAATTTCTTCAGGATATCTATTGTAAAATAAAAAATCATAGTATAAAATAAGAATATAGTGGAGGAGAACAAATGAAAAGTTTTAAATCAAATAAAGCAATTACACTTACAGTTTTGGTAATAACAATAACAATTATTCTAATTTTAACAACAGTAATAATTACAAGTACTTATGCAGGAATTGACTTAAGAAGATATAAATCAATGTGTTCAGATGTTGAAATATTAGAAGATAAAATTTTATATTTTTATAGGGAATATGGAGAACTACCAGTAGGCAATCAAATTGATAATGTTCCAACAGATATAGAAAATGGACATACCTTTTATGAGATAAATACTAGTAAATTAAAAAATGTAACACTAAATTACGGAGATGATGATGATATTTATATTGTAGATGCAGACACTTTTGAGGTTTATTATTTAAATGGTGTTGAATATAAAAATGTAATTTATTATACAGATTAGCAAATTTTTCTTGCAAATTATAAAAAAGTATGTTAAAATAGCAAGTGCTGAAAAAATAGCATTTGCTATTTTTCCTTACTCATAAAAATTGTTTTATGGGTTGTAAATCCAAAAGGAGGTGGAAAAATAATGAACAAATATGAAAGCGTTGTTATTATTAATCCAAATTTAGAGGTTGAAGGTATAAAAACTTTAATTGCTAAATTTTCAGATTTAATTAATAGTAATGGAACAGTAAGCTCTGTAGAAGAATTAGGAAAAAGAAAATTAGCTTATGAAATAAAAAAACAAAATGAAGGATATTATGTTGTAATAAAATTCGAAGCTAAATCAGAACTAATTGCAGAATTAGAAAGAGTATATAGAATAACTGACGAAGTTATAAAATTTATTGTAGTTAAAGAGGAGGAGTAAATCGCATGAATAAAGTAGTATTAATGGGGCGATTAACTAAAGATCCAGAAGTAAGATATACTCAAAATACTAATACATTAGTTGCGTCTTTTGCACTAGCTGTAAATAGAAGATTTGTTAGAGCTGGAGAAGAAAGACAAGCTGATTTTATAAATGTTGTTGCATGGAGTAAAACTGGAGAATTTTGTAGTAAATATTTCAAAAAAGGGCAACAAGTTGGAATAATAGGAAGAATTCAGACTAGAAATTGGGAAGATGAAAACAAACAAAAACATTACATAACAGAAGTAGTAGCAGAAGAAGCATATTTTGCTGATAGTAAAAAAGACGGAGATACTGGAGCAAGTTTTGCAAATACATTTGGAAATAGTGTGTCAGAAAATTCAGAATTTGCAGTATCTACAGATGATGATTTACCATTTTAGTGTGAATTTTAAATGGCTGTAAATTGATAAGCAATTTGAAAGGGGGAGAAATAATGGCAGACAAAAAACAAAATAATAAAAATAATAGAAGAAGAAATAATGGAGACGAAGATTTTAATCCAAAATTTAGAAAAATTAGAAAAAAAGTATGTGTAATGTGTGCTAATAAAGATTTCGTTTTAGATTATAAAAACGCAGATCAATTAAAGAAATTTGTAAATGAAAAAGGTAAAATATTACCAAGAAGAGCAACTGGAGCATGTGCTAAACATCAAAGAGATATAACACAAGCTGTAAAAAGAGCAAGACATATTGCAATATTACCATTTACAACTAAATAAAAAATATATAATTAAAAATAAGATTAAAATAAAAATCGATGAAATATCTAATATAGATTTCTCATCGATTTTTTCTATTAAAGGAATAAGTATAGGATTTTATAAATGATGTTCACGAATAGTTAAACTACAGAATATACTATTATATGATAAGTTTATATACAAAAGGAGGAAAAATTTTGAAAAAAATACTGGAAATAAAGGATATTTCTAAAATATATCAAGCAAAAAATGGTGAGATAGAAGCCTTAAAAAATATAAATTTAATAGTATATGAAGGGGAATTATTAAGTATAATAGGACCTAGCGGATGTGGAAAATCTACATTGCTTTCAATAATTGCAGGGTTAGAGCCAAAAACATCTGGAAAGCTCTACATAGATGGAGAAGAAACAACAAAAAATTCTACTAAAATAGGCTATATGCTACAAAAAGACAGTTTATTAGAATGGAGAAGTATTTACAGAAATGTTATGTTTGGATTAGAAATAAGGCATCTAAAAACAGAAGAAAATAAAGCATATGTAGAAGAATTATTAAAAAAATATAATTTATATGAATTTAAAGACAAATATCCATCTCAATTATCAGGAGGAATGCGCCAAAGGGTTGCTTTAATTAGAACTCTTGCAGTAAAACCAAAAATATTACTACTAGATGAGGCCTTTTCTGCATTAGATTATCAAACAAGATTAATGGTTACAAAAGATATTTATAAAATATTAAAAAATGAAAAAATAACAGCTGTAATGGTAACGCATGATATATCTGAAAGCATAAGTATGTCTGATAGAATTGCAGTATTATCTAGTAGACCTGCAACTTTAAAGTGTATAAAAAAAATAGATTTTAATATAGAAAATAGAGATCCTTTGAATGTAAGAGAAACACCTGAATTTAGCAAATACTTTGATAGCATTTGGAAGGAGTTAGATGTGCATGCATAAGAAAAATATTTCAGATGACAGAAAAAAATACTTAAGAAAAAAGTATATAAAAAAAATCAGCATTGTAATTACACAAATAAGTATATTAATAGCTTTTATAGCAATTTGGGAAATATCAGCAAATAAAGGACTTATAGATAGTTTTATTATGAGTCAGCCTAGCAAAATTTTAAAAACTTTTATAAACTTATCATCTAATGATTTGTTAATGCACATACAAGTTACATGTAATGAAACTCTGATAGGATTTTTACTAGGAACTGGAATAGGAATTGTAATTGCAATAATACTTTGGTGGTCAGATTTCTTTAGTAAAGTATCTGAACCATATTTGGTAGTATTAAATAGTTTACCAAAGGTTGCATTAGGACCTGTAATAATAATATGGGTAGGAGCAGGAACTTCTGCAATAATAACAATGGCAATAGCAATTTCACTAGTTGTAACAATACTAGATATCTTAAATGGTTTTTTAGAAACTGATAAAGAAAAAATAAAAATGGCAAGAACTTTTAACTGCACAAAATTTCAGCTATTAACAAAGATAATAATTCCGGCTAATGTTTCTAATTTTATAAATTCACTAAAAATAAATATTGGTTTATCAATGGTTGGAGTTATTACAGGAGAATTTTTGGTTTCAAAAGCAGGTCTTCGGATATTTAATAAATTATGGAAGCCAGGTATTTAAATTGGATTTAGTAATGACAGGAATAGTAATACTAGGAGTTGTAGCAGCATTAATGTATGGAGCAATTACATTATTAGAAAAAATTTTATTAAAAACACACCTATTTGGGTAAATAAAAATAAATTGTAGTTTATAAGCATGAGAAGTTTTAATAAATTTATAATGTATTTATAAACTACAATTTATAAAAACTGGAGGTTTAATTTTGAAAAAAATAATTACAATAGCTATTATCATATTGTTAATTTTAATAGGAACAATGATAATTGTTAATATAAACAATAATTCAAATGAAAAAACAACTACAGAAACTGGAAATACTTTAGTTCGAGTAAACGAAGTAACTAGGTCTGTATTTTATGCTCCACAATATGTAGCAATAGCATTAGGATATTTTGAAGAATATGGAATAGAAGTGGAATTAACAACTGGGCAAGGAGCAGATAATGTTATGACAGCAGTACTTGCAGGTCAAAGTGATATAGGATTTGCGGGACCAGAAGCTGCAATATATGTATATAATGAAGGTAAAGAAGATTACCCACAAGTATTTGCACAACTTACAAAACGAGATGGTTCTCTATTGGTTGCAAGAGAAAAAACAGATAATTTTTCTTGGCAGGATTTAAAGGGAAAAACTGTAATACCAGGAAGAAAAGGTGGAGTACCATATATGACACTAGAATATGTATTAAAACAAAATGGTATAGATCCGGCAAATGATTTAGTATTAGATGATAGTATAAGTTTTGATTTGATGGCAGGTTCATTTGCAGGAGGAAATGCAGACTATGTAACTTTATTTGAACCAACAGCATCATTAACTGAAATGAATGGAATTGGATATATAGTGGCATCAGTTGGAGAAGAAGCAGGAGAAATTCCATATACAGCATATTTTGCACTTCAAAGGTATATGAATGAGAATGAAGAATTAATTCAAAACTTTACAAATGCAATATATAAAGGGCAACAATATGTAAAAACACATACGGCAAGTGAAATTGCAGAAAAAATTGTAGGATTTTTCCCAGATACAGAAGTAGAAATTCTTGCAACTTCAATACAAAAATATAAAGATATTGATGCATGGAATGAAACACCAGTATTGGAAGAGGCATCTTTTGAAAAATTACAAGATGTAATGGAAGAAGCAGGGGAATTAAGCAAAAGAGCAGATTACAATAAGGTTGTAAATAATAAATATGCAGAAAATGCTATAGGACAATAGAATTTGGCTTCCACCTACTAAAATATGGGTGGGAGTTTTTTTTAGAATGATTATTTTTATTGCTTTATTTTGACTTATGTGATATATAACCTGAGTTTGACAGTAAAAAAATGGAAATACACACCTTAAACCTAGTTGTACCAACTAAGTTAGGTGTGTAAATTGTTTACGAAAGTTGTTGTGAAAATTAGCTTTTTTTAGTTATTGCTAAAATTTTTTTTATATCTTGCAAACTTCTATTTCTTAGAGAAAAATGAATGTTTGGAGCTATTCCAATATCTTTTAAAATTTTATCATAATAATCAAATGAATAATAGTTTTCATAAATATTACTACAATTACATTAAAAGCAGAAAATTTACTTGACAAAACATATAAAAAAGATATATATTAGAATAGTAAAAATTACTTATGCAAAAAAGAAAGCGAAGTATGTACATTGAAAAAAAGAATATAGGAGAAGTATTAAGTAGGTGTGCATACTAAGTATGTTTTTTTAAAGTAAGTAAAAAGTAAAAATAAAAAATAAAACAGAGGAGGAGAAAAATGATAAAAACCAAAAAAAAGATAGGAAAAAAAGAAAA
>CALXUH010000005.1 GCA_944391645.1 uncultured Clostridia bacterium
AAGACTGAGGCAGATATTGAAAAAATTACAGGTTTGATGGTATTAGCATCAATACCAAATTATGATACAGATGTAAAAGGAGGTAAAAGAAAATGAAGAGAGAATTAATTGTACAAAGAACTCCTAAATCACCAGTAGCAGAGGTTTTTAGAACACTAAGGACTAATATTCAATTTATGAATTCTAAAAAAAATATGCAAACACTTTTAGTAACTTCAACAATGCCTGGGGAAGGTAAAAGTTGGGTTGCAGCTAATTTAGCAATAACATTTGCACAAGCAGGAAAAAAAGTTTTAATCATAGATGCAGATATGAGAAAAGGTAGACAACATGTAATGTTCAGTGTAGAAAATAAAGTTGGATTATCTAACTTTTTATCTGGAATAGATGAAATGGGAAGAAATGAAAATTTAGATATAATTAAATATGTTAAACCAACTGAAATACAAAATTTATTTTTAATACCTGCAGGAAATGTTCCACCTAATCCATCTGAATTATTAGCATCAGAAACAACAATCAATATGATTGAAAATCTAAAAGAAAAATTTGATTTTATAATTTTTGATGGAACACCAGCTTTATTAGTTACAGATGCGCTAATTGTTGCAAGACTAGTAGATTCGACAGTTATAGTCACAGAGCATAATACTACAAAAAAGGAAAATCTAGAAAAGGTAAAAAAAGATATAGAAAACGTTGGTGGGAAAATTGCTGGAATTATTTTAAACAAAATTCCAATAAATGCAAAAAAATATATGGAAACATATTATTACAGTAATAGTAGTAATGTACCAGTAGCAGTAAAGAAAAATACTCAGGTAAGAGAAAAAAGAGAAAATATAAATAATCAAAAAGCAAATTATGTATTTGAAAATAATAATAATATTTCTAGTGAAAGAACACAAGAAATAATAGATGAACTAAATAAATACTTAAAAAAATAGGAGAAATATATGATAGATATTCATACACACATTATTCCAAGCATAGATGATGGGTCTAAAAATGTAGAAGAAACATTTAATTTAATAAATGAAGCAAAAATGGCTGGATTTACAGATATCATGTTAACTCCGCATTTTATTACAAATTATTACGAAACAACAGGGGCTGAGGTAAAATTTTGGGTAGATTCTTTGCAAAAAATTGTGAATGAAAAGAAAATTGGAGTTAAACTTCATTCGGGAATGGAAATTTATATATGTGAAGAATTAACTGAGTTAATAAAAAAAGGTATAGTTTTACCTCTTGCAAATAGCAAATATATATTAATAGAATTTCCAATGAATACAACAATGAGAAATGCAAATGAAATATTATTTATGATAAGAAATATGGGATATCAAGTAATTATAGCTCATCCAGAAAGATATAAATGCATACAAGAAAACATTGAATATGCAATGCAACTCTCAGAGGAAGGGTGCATGTTCCAGTCAAATTATGGAAGTATTGTAAATTTATATGGAAAAGAAGCAAAAAAAACATTAAAAAAATTATTCAAAATGGATCTTGTATCATTCTTAGGAACAGATACACATAAACAGGGAACTATATACCAAATAATGCCACAAATACTAAAAAAACTAAAAAAAGTTGTTTCAGAAGAAAAACTATATGAAATAACAACTGAAAATCCTAGAAAGATTATAGAAAGCGAAGATAAATAAAAAAATGTGTGAATAATATTCACACATTTTTTTATTTTAATAAACTAATCCATTTATCTAATACACTTGACATCATATTAAAAAGAGTTAACTTAGGAACAGATTTTGATGCAATTAAGTTTACAGTGCCTAGTATTTCATCACCAATAGAATATGTAACAGTTCCAATAACTTGCCCTTCTTCTACAGGAGCTTGTAATGTATTAGGTAAACTAATATTTGTTACTATGTCTGATGATTGACCTTTAGGAATTAATGCTCCGGCATCTTCAGCAAAAATTGCATTTACACTTTCTGAAATACCCTTTTCCACATAAACTTGTTGAGCAATGTCTCCTTTATTACTATATTTTATATATTCAAATTTACTAAAACCATAATCTAATAGTTTTGTTGCTTCATCAAATCTTATTTTAGAAGTACTTCCTTTCATTATCACAGCAATTAAAGATAAGTTATTTCTTGTTGCAGATGCAGACAAATTAAATAATGCAGTAGATGTAGAACCGAGTTTTAAGACCAGTTGCTCCAGAATAATTTCTAATTAATTTATTTGTATTTACTAAAGAAGATTCTCCATTTCTTAAACTATCCATATATATGGTGGTATAATTAGTTATTTCTGGATGCTTATTTAAAAGTTCTCTAGACATTAGTGCTATATCATAACTTGAAGTTACATGCCCGTCTTCATCAATCCCATGACAATTTTTAAAACAAGTATCATTCATACCAAGCTCCTTAGCTTTTGCATTCATTTGCTCTACAAAAAGTTCTTCAGAACCTGCTAGGTATTCTGCCATAGCCACACAACAGTCATTTGCCGAAACTACACAAATTGCTTTTAACATTTCATCAACAGTTAAATTTTCAGTAGTATCAAGCCAAATCTGAGAGCCACCCATAGAAGAGGCATTTTCACTACAAGGTATTTTATCAGTCAATTTTAAAGAACCATTATCTAGAGCTTCCATAATTAAAAGTATAGTCATTAGTTTTGTAACACTTGCAGGACGTAGTTGCTCATGAATATTATGTTCATAAAGTATGGCTCCAGTGGACTGTTCAATTAAAATTGCACTTCCACAAGTAAGATTTAGAAAGTTACCATTTTCTTCGCTAGATAAAATAGAAGAGGTAGTAACAGTTGGGTTAGATATTTCAGACCAAACATATGAAGTATCACTTGTAGCTAATGAAAAAAATGGTAACACAGTAGAAAATATAAACAATAATATTATAAGTGTAAAAAATTTATTTTTAAAAAATTGAATACTAACCTCCACAAATTAAATTATTTGTAAAATGTATGCAAAATAAAAGAAAAATAGAATTAAATTTTAACAATTGATATACTAACTTTATCTCCATCAGTTGAAGCATCAATTCTTATATCAAAATTATTATTATTTTTAAATCTAAAATCTACACTACCACAAGCAACTGCTGCATCTTTATCTTTTTCTACATAATAGACAGTATGACTGTGAGGATGCCTTTCTACAATCTCAAAATTAGAATTACCTAATACTGCATTATATAATGTACTACTAACTTGGCAATTTCCTCCGCCATATCCCATTGTTATGTTTCCATCTGCATCAAAAACTTTAGCTTCCTTATATCCTTTTTCAGCTGTAGCTTCTCCAACAGTATAACAAAAAGAAAAGGTATCTCCAGATTTTACTATAGTTCCGCTTAAAGTATCACAGGTAAGTTTAATATTAGTCTGCCTATTAGAATCTTTATCTAAAATATTAGTGGAAAAAGAACTAATAACTTCTTCTTTAGGTTCAATAGTAGATACATTTTCAATTTGAGAAGTATTGGTTATGTTGTTATTAACAAGACTGTAATTGTTTACATTATTAGTAGCATTATTAACTGTATTATTAACAGTACTATCAATTACATCATTATTATTTACAGTATTATTGCTGGAACAACCAACTAATGAAAAACACAAAATTAAAAAAACAAATATAATTTTTTTCATAAAACACCTCAATATTAAATTATTATTAATAGTATTTACAAAAAAACATATAAATATTGACAAAATGCATAAATAAAAGTATAATTATTAAGTAGTAAAAATGTAGGTGATAATAATGTTAGCCAAATATTGGAAAAGAATTGGATTAATTATTTTAATAGTATTATGTTTGATAAATGGAATATCAAAACTATTAAGAGTTGTATCTTTTGACAATACAATAGAAACAATAAAATCAAAAATATCAATATCACAAAAAGTAGAAGAAAAAAATTAAAAAGTTTGCAAAATTAAAACAAATATGATAAAATATATAAAGTTTTGTTAAAACGATTAAGGAAGAGGTGAATACTTAAAATGAAAGAAGCAATACAACCAAAATTTGAAAAAACAACTATTACATGTGCATGTGGTAATGTAATGGAAGTAGGTTCTACAAAAAAAGATTTAAAAGTAGATGTTTGTTCTAAATGCCATCCATATTGGACAGGTAACTTAAAAAGAGAGACAACTGGTGGAAGAGCAGATAAATTTAAAAAGAAATATGGTATACAATAAAAAAAGATGGAAGTAACCATCTTTTTTTTAATAAAATATAAATTTTAAATAAATTATTCAATTTTTTATAAATTCTTGACTATATTTTTTCGATACGATATACTATAAATTTCTAAAATAATTTATCACTCAGGAGAAAAATATGAAGAAAAATAAAAAAATTGTATATATTATATTAATATTAATGATACTAATGTATTATATACTAGGTAATATTATAAATAATAATGTATATGCAACAACTGTACGACAAAGAGTAACAAATTTAGATGGACTAAGTGAAACGAAATATCCAGGAATAGCTTCATTAATAAATAATTTAAAAAGTTCACATCCAAATTGGACATTTACAATACTTTACACTGGATTAGATTGGAATACTGTTATATATAATGAAACAGAGGCATGGCATGGTAGAAGTTTAGTACAAAATTCTTCTGTTGAATGGGTATGTGCTACATGTGGACAAACACCTTATGATAGCGGATATTGGTATTGTGCTTCAAAACCGGCGGTAGCATATTACATGGATATTAGAAATTGGTTAACAGATGGCTATATATTTGCATTTGAGACATTATCTTATGATGAGGCCACACAAACTATAGACGGAGTAAAAAAGATTTTAGCCGGTACATTTATGGATAAAGAAACAGTTACATATATAGATACATCAGGAAATACACAAGTTATTAACAAATCTTATGCCCAAATAATTATGGATGCAGCAAAGGAAGCAGGAATAAGCCCATATCATCTAGCATCTAGAGTTAAACAAGAACAAGGAAAAGGAAATAGTGGACTAATTAGTGGAAACTACACATATACAGATAGCAATGGATATACATGTACAGATTTAATAGGATATTATAATTATTTTAATATAGGAGCAGCAGGCTCAGGTGAGGCAACAATTATAAAAAATGGTTTAACATATGCAAAAAATAAGGGATGGAGTAATCCAGAACTTGCAATAAAAGGCGGAGCCACATTTTTAGCATCTAATTATATAAGCAATTACCAAGATTGCTTGTATTTAGAAAAATATCAGGTAGATAGTGCTGGAGGATTATATGCACATCAATATATGCAGAACATTTCTGCTCCATATTCAGAAGGATATAGTACATATACTGCATATAGAGATTTAGATATGCTAAATTATAGTTTTAACTTTATAATACCAGTTTATGAGAATATGCCACAAATTATATCACCTATGCCAGGAGCAGTTGAAACAAATATTGTAACTGAAAATGTAAAGGTAACAACATCATATGCAGACTTAAAAATAAGACAGAATGCATCAAGTAGTGGTGCTATAATTGGATATGCTCCTAAAGGAACTATATTATTAAGAATAGAAAAAGCAACAGCAATGTCTAGTGATGGAAGGTATTGGGATAAAGTCGTTTATGATACAGGAACAGGTATTATTGTTGGTTATTCTGCAAGAACTGAGACAGATGGAGCACAATATTTAACATTAATTGATGATGTTGTAACTGTAAATGAAGAAATGCAGGTGGCTGAAGATAATGTTAATTTAAGAAATGGACCTGGGTTGTCGGGTACAACTATTAAGCAAATGGTATCAAGTGGATTTAAGCTTACTGTTATAGATAAAATACCATATAAAATAGATAATTATTATTGGTATAGAGTAAAACTACCAAATGGTGTACAAGGATACATTGCTTCAGATTATTTATGTGCAGTTGGTGAAGAACCACCTAAGGAACCAGAGGAAGTATTTGATAACTATAAATTAACAGGAGATAAATTGGTTATTGCACCAGGAACAGAAATAGCAAACATTGAAGGAGCAACCTTAAATGGGGAAGTATTAGGAACAGGAGCAAAAGTTACACTAAATAATAATGAATATGTTTTAGTAGTACTAGGAGATTCTAATGGAGATGGCAATATAACACCATTAGACTATGTAAAAGTTAAAAATCATATAATGAATATTAGCACATTATCAGATTGCTATAAAACAGCAGGAGATGTAAACGGAGATGGAAATATAACACCACTAGATTATGTAAAAATAAAAAATCATATAATGAATGTAAATAAAATAGAATTATAAACATTAGGAGGCCAAAGATAAATGAAAAACAAAATTGTAAGAGGATTATTAATATTAATAATTACAATATTATTGGAACTACTATTAACAACAAAGGTAAATGCAGCATTAAGTATAAGTACATCAAAATCAACTGTAGAACCAGGTGAAAATTTTGCTGTAACAGTATCTGTAAGTAGTAATGAAGCAGGAGCTATTTACTTATCTGCAAATAATGGAACATTAAGTAGCACATATATAGATTTAATGTCTCAGGCATCTGTAACTATTACATGCACAGCAGGAAATTCTGGAACTATTTCTATATATGCATCTGGACAAGTAGCAAATTATGATACAGAAACAGAAGGAGAACAAAGTGCGTCAAAAAGTATAACAATAGCTACTCCAACCGAGCCAATCACTCCTCCTTCAGACAATACATCTGGAAACTCAAATAATAACACAAGCACAGGAAGTGGAACATCAGGTAGCTCAAGTAGTTCAACAAATACAACAAAACCAAAGGAAGAAGAAAAATCAAATGATTCAACATTAAAAGAATTAGTAATTGAAGGTTATGAACTGTATCCGGTATTTGATGCAAATACTAAAGAATATAATATAAGAGTTACTAATGATATTACATCAATTAATGTAATTCCAACAGTTAATAATTCAAAAGCTAGTTACACAATTGAGGGAACAACTAATGAACTATTAGTAGGAAAAAATGTAATAACTGTTGTAGTAACAGCAGAAGACGGAACAACATCTAACTATGTAATAAATGTAACTCGTGAAAGAGAAGGTTTAAATGTTCAATATATAAAAATTTATTATATAGATGAGACAGGTGTAAAAAAAGAATTATTATTAAATCCAGAATTTAGCACTGAAATTTTTGAATATACTCTAACTGATTTATCATATTTAGTTTCGAAATTAGAGGTTGAGGTTGCAACAAATTTAGAACAAGCTCAGATAGAAGTAGAGGGGAATGAAAAATTAGTTGATGGTACAAATACAATAACAGTCACAGTAACAGTGCCATCAGAAAGCGAAGAAGAGGCAGACGAAGTATTAACATATAAAATTATGGTAAATAAAGAAAAAGAACCTGTTGTAACATTAATTGGGCAAATAAAAAATTGGTATAATAATAATACACAACAAATTTTAACAGGTGCGCTAATGTTATGTAGTGTAGCTCTAGGAGGTTTAACAGTATATTTAATAACTGACTATAAAAAATATCGTATGTTAATAAAAAAAGTTGCAGAAATAACAAAAATGAATAATGCAGATGTAGTAAATGTAGAAGAAACTGACAATACAAATCAAGAACTTTTAGAAGAAATGCAAAACAATGCATCAGAAACAGAAATAAAAACAAGAGGAAAACATTTTTAAAAAGAAAAATCAAGATTTTATATCTTGATTTTTTTTTGAAGAAAATCACAAACAAATGTTTACAATATGCAAAATAAGTGATATAATTTAATATATTATGGGGGCTGGTATAATGCAAGAAAAAGAAGAAAAAACATATATATCAATTGATTTAAAAAGTTTTTATGCTTCTGTTGAATGTAAGGAAAGAGGATTAGATCCAAATACAACAAATCTAGTTGTAGCTGATAGTAGCCGTACTGCTAAAACAATATGTCTTGCAGTAACACCTTCTTTAAAATCTTATGGAATACCAGGTAGAGCGAGATTATTTGAAGTAATACAAAAAGTTAAATATATTAATATAGAAAGAAAAAGAAAAATATTTAATAATGAATTTAAAGGTATTTCATATGATGATAATGAACTAAAGAATAATCCGCAACTAGAATTAGGCTTTATAATAGCACCACCTAGAATGTCTTATTATATGAAATATAGTACAAAAATTTACAGTATATATTTAAAATATTTTGCACCAGAGGACATTTTTGCATACTCAATAGATGAGGTCTTTTGTGATATTACACATTATTTAAAAACATATAATTTATCAGCTAAGGAATTGGTGACAAAGGTAATACAAGATGTATACGAAACGACAGGAATTACAGCAACAGCTGGAATTGGAACAAATTTATACCTATGTAAAGTTGCAATGGATATTGTAGCAAAACATGTTAATCCAGATAAAAATGGTGTTAGAATTGCACAGCTAGATGAAATGACATATAGAAAATTGTTATGGAATCATAAACCAATAACCGATTTTTGGAGAGTTGGGAAAGGCTATGCTAAAAAACTTGAGAAATATAGAATATACACAATGGGAGATATAGCAAGGTTATCAGTACAAAATGAAGATGTGTTATATAATTTATTTGGTGTAAATGCTGAATTATTAATAGATCATAGTTGGGGCTGGGAGTGTGCCACAATTGAAAGTATAAAGGCATATAAACCTACTTCTAATAGTATAAGTTCAGGCCAGGTTTTACATAAACCATATAATTATGAAAATACAAAACTAATAGTAAAGGAAATGACAGAACTGCTTACATTGGATTTAGTACAAAAAAATTTAGTTACCAATCAAATTGTACTTGAAATTGGATACGATATAGATAATTTAAAAAAACCAGAAATAAAAAATATATATAATGGTGAAATAACAATTGACAAATATGGAAGAAAAGTGCCAAAGCATGCACATGGTACAATTAATATAGACCATAAAACATCTTCTACTAGAATTATTATGGATTATGTAATGGAGTTATATAAAAGAATAGTAAATGATAAACTTTTAGTAAGAAGAATAAATATAACTGCAAACAATGTAGTAAATTACTCAGATGCTAACGAAGAAGACTATGAACAAATAAATTTATTTAATAATTATGAGGATATTAATGAAAAAAGAAGAAAAGAACAAGATGAAAGAAAAATCCAACAGGCAATGATTAAAATAAAAAATAAATATGGTAAAAATTCTATTTTAAAGGGAATGAATTTAGAAAAAGAAGGGACTACAATTAAAAGAAATAATCAAGTAGGTGGCCACAAAGCATAGAAAGGAAGAAATATGAGTAATTATGATGAAGAATATAAAGATATAATTAATTTACCAAGACATATATCAACAAAACATCCTAAAATGTCATTAGAATTAAGGTCTGCTCAATTTGCACCTTTTTCTGCATTAGTTGGGTATGATGAACAAATAAAAGAAACCTCAAAAATAATAAGAAAAAGGAAAGAAATTAATGACGAATTAAAAGCAATTTTGGATGAAAAACTACAAATAATACAGAAAAAAATAGAAACTAAACCACAAATTACTGTTACGTATTTTGTTCCAGAATTAAATAAGGATGGGGGAAATTATATAGAATATACAGGTAACGTTAAAAAAATAGACAATTTAAAACAAAAAATTATATTTGAAGATGGAACAGAGATATTAGTAGATGATATTATTGAGATAATATAACGCCGGAAATTTCATTTGAAATGCAACAAAAATTTTAGAAAAAAGTAAATGAACAGTAGACAGGAGTAAGCAAAACTCGTATAATATTTTTGACGAAAAAATATAAAGTAGTTTTGATACAAATGAATACTGTTCAAAAAAATAATAACATAAACAAGAAACAAGTTCAAGAATTACTTGAAAATAATCAAGAAAAATTAGGATTAAGTGATAAAAAGTTAAAGAAATTAACAAAATCAATAAGAAGTCATACAATAAGCAGACAGATGAGAAAGATATTTTATCAAGAATGTTTAAAGAAAATTGAAAGAGATGAAGAAGGAATAAAAGGAGAGTTTAAGCATTTAACACGAGAAGATAGAATAAGTATAGAAATATTACACACAGCAGGATTTAATAATGCATTCATAGGAGTATTTGTAGGAAAAAATCGTTCAAGCATAAAAAGAGAGATAGATAAGAATGCAATAGAAATATGGGATATGAACAGTACAAAATCGCCATATAAAGAAAAAGGGCAAATAAATATAAAATACTATTCATCAGAAAAAGCACAAAAAAATGCAGAAGAAAACAAATTAAAAAACAGGAAAAAATGTAAATTAGATAGATATAAAAATTTAAGATGGTCAGTAGTAGCTTTGTTAAAGGAAAAGAAAATAGATTACAGCCCAGATGTAATAGCAAATTTAAGTAGAGAAGGGAAAATAAAAGATGCAGAAGCGAGTATAGGAGCAAATGCAATATATAGAGCAGTAAAGGAAAGAAAATATGGACTAACAATAAATGATTTGCCACATAGGAGAGGATATTTTAAGAAACAAGACAAGAATCCACATACTCAAACAAAAGAGATAAGCGAAAAGAAGAAAGAAATATCAATAGAGGTAATGCCAGAAGAAATAAAGAGAAAAGAAACAGACACACATTTTGAAGGAGATAGTGTAATAGGAGTAGCGAAAGGAACGCATAATACGTTAATAACGTTAGTAAATACAGCGAGTCAATTTTTGATAATAAGAAGGTCAGAAAATAAAACAGGTCAAGCAACAGTAGATACATTTGATAAACTAGAGAAAGATATACCAGAATTAAGTAAAATAATGGAAAGCTTGTTGCTAGATAATGGAGTTGAGTTTAGCAAAATAGAGGAAATGATGATGTCAGTAAAAAATAAAAATACAAAAAGATTTCAAATATATTTTACGCATCCATATGCATCATATGAGAGAGGATGTAATGAGAATAAAAATAGATTAATAAGAAGGTATTTTAAAAAAGGAAAATTAGTAGAAGACTTAAGTGACGAAGACATATTAAATATAGCTAGAAAGATAAATAATATGCCAAGAAAAGCATTAGGATATAAAACGCCATTAGAAGTATTTGAAAATAACTTAAAGAAAAAAGGAATAGATACAAGTTTTTTAGATGTATATAGGATGGAGCTACCAAAATGTTTAGTAGCTTAATTGACGAAAACAAAAATAAATTATAAAATAAAGAAAATCAAAAATATAAAACGAGAATATGACAACACTTTTTAGAAAAAAGTTGTTGCATTGGCAATGAAAATTTTGC
>CALXUH010000006.1 GCA_944391645.1 uncultured Clostridia bacterium
TTTGTATTAATAAACTAAATTAAACTTTACTTTTCTTTGAACTAATAGTATAATATAAGAGCTGTAATGAAAGGAATGTGATAATTAAATGGATTATAAAGAATTAGCAGATTTAATTTTTCCAAATGCAAAACCAATTGAATATTATGAGGAAAAATATCCAGCAAGAAATTTGGAAGAAGGCTCTATGGTAACTAGATTTGCACCAAGCCCTACTGGATTTATTCATATTGGTGGTTTATTTGGAAGTATAGTTGATACAAAACTTGCAACACAATCTAATGGTGTCTTTATTCTAAGAATTGAAGATACAGACCAAAAAAGAGAAATACAAAATGGTATTGCACAAATAGTAAATGGATTAGCAGATTTTGGTATAGTACCAGATGAAGGAATGATTTCAGAAACAGAGGAAAAGGGGAATTATGGCCCATATAAACAAAGTGATAGAAAAGATATTTACCAAGCTTATGCCAAAAGCTTAATACAAAAAGGTTTAGCATATCCATGCTTTTGCTCACCTGAAGAATTAGATGAAACAAGACAAAAACAAGAAACAGCTAAATTAAGACCTCGGTTATTATGGGGTTTGGGCAAAATGTAGAACTATGCCAATAGATGAGATGGCTTCAAAGATTAAAAACGGAGATAATTTTATTATAAGATTTAAATCAATGGGAAGGGAAGATAGGAAAATAAGACATAAAGATTTAATAAAAGGAAACTTAGAATTCCCTGAAAATGATCAAGATATAGTAATAATAAAAGCTGATGGTCTTCCAACATATCATTTTGCACATGCTGTAGATGACCACTTAATGCGAGTAACTCATGTTATAAGAGGAGATGAATGGCTATCTTCATTACCTCTTCATTTAGAACTTTTTTATGCACTTGGATTTAAACCACCTAAGTATGCACATACATCTACAATAATGAAGGATGAAAATGGAAATAAAAGAAAAATAAGTAAAAGGAAAGACCCAGAAGCAGCGGTAAGTTATTATAGTGAAGAAGGTATTCCAAAAGAAGCAGTTGTAGAATATCTACTAAATATTGCTAATTCAACATTTGAACCATGGAGAAGGTCAAATCCAAATAAATCAATAAACGAGTTTCAGCTTCAAATAAATAAAATGAGTGTTAGTGGTGCTGTTTTTGATATGGTAAAATTATTGGATGTTTCTAAAAATGTAATTTGTAAATTTGATGCAAATAAAATTTATGAAGAAGCATATGCATGGGCTTGTAAATATGATGAAGAATTAAAAGAGCTGTTAGATAATAGAGAATATTCATTAAAAGTATTTGGTATTGAAAGAGGTAATGCAAAACCAAGAAAAGATATATCAAAATGGTCAGATGTAAAAAATTCTATTATTTATATGTATGATGAAAAATATTATAATAATAATGTTTTTGAATTTCAAAAAATAAATGATTTAAATGAAATAAAAGATATATTAAAAACATATATTGATGAACATTTTGATATAAATGATGACAAACAAAAATGGTTTAATAAAATTAAAGATTTAGCTGAAGAAAAAGGATATGCAAGAGAAGTAAAACAATATAAAGAAAATCCTGAAAAATATAAGGGTCATGTAGGAGATATAAGTACAGTAATAAGAGTTGCTTTAACTACAAGATGTAACACTCCAGATTTATATGAAATTATGCAAGTATTAGGAGAAAATAGCATAAAGCAAAGAATTGAAAATTTTCTAAAAAATAATTAAAATATAAAATAAAGGATGTCATATGGAATATAAAATAGGGGATATTGTAGAACTAAAAAAACCGCATCCTTGTGGAAGTAGATTATGGGAAATTACAAGAATAGGTGTGGATTTTAAATTAAAATGTAAAGGTTGCGGTCATATAATTACATTAGAAAGGCAAGAAGCCATAAAAAGAATAAAAAAAGGATGAATGTTACTATGATTAAAAACAAAATTCTATCTTGGATTTATGTTGTAATTATGATAGTTATTATATATATATTATTTGGTGTATATAAATCATATTATTTTAATGGATTTGTAAAAGCTGAAACAACGGTAGGAATTTCACAATTTAAAAGAGATAGCGATATAAAATATTCTAAAAGTGATAGTTATAAAATAATATCGCCAGTTCAAAATGATGCAGCTTTTTATAAAGAAATTGAAGTAGAACCTAATACTCCTTATAAAGTAACTTGTATGGTAAAAACAGAAAATGTTATTCCTTCTGGAATTAATACAGATGGAGGAGCATGTATTTCTATAATAGAAGATTCAGAAATATCTAAAAGTGTAACTGGTACATCTGACTGGCAACAGATAGAATTATTGTTTAATTCAAAAAACAGAACAAGCATAAAAATTGGATTTAGATTAGGGGGAAATAGTGGTACAGCTGAAGGTACAGCTTGGTTTTCAGAATTTAAGTTAGAAAAAGGATTGCAAATAGAGGATTCTAATTGGAAAGTGGCATGTTTTATTTTTGAAAATACAGATGTAGAAATTAATGGAGAAAAAATGAATTTTGCTATGACTTTATCAGAACAACAAGCAGTAAAAAATGATGTAGAAAGATTTTCATCTACATGTAGACAATTTAGTGATGGCAAAATGCATGTTGACTATGATATATATAATATAACAGAACCCTTAAATACAATTTCCTATTCTGAAGAACATGGATATTATTTTGATCCATATGATGTTAACACCATGATCGAAGATATTGTATTAGAAAATAATTATGATTATATATTTGCTGTTACTAAAATGGGAAATAATGAAAAAGAAATACCTGTAAGTAACTGGGTTGGACTTCGGAAGTATGGATTTATATGGTATAGGATTTTCTAATATTAGATTATCTGATGACAATGTCTACAATTTATATTCATATAATTATAGAATCAATACTTTCCCTGAAGAAATTTTTTTACATGAATTTTTACATACATTAGAAAGAACTTCTCTAGAATATGGGTATAACACTATTGCTTTGCATAATTATGAAGATTATGGATATTCAGAGGAAATATTAATCGGTTTAAAAAATTGGTATTATGATTATATGAGATGTAATGTTTATGATGAAAACACAAATGAGTATGTAGGTTTAAGTCAAAATGCATATGTTTTAAAACCAGTACATGAAACAAATTTTGCATATGCAATAGAATTAAATTTTAATAAAGAACCAAATAATGTATTTGACGAAATAAAAAGTTTATTTAATGTTGTAATAGATGCATTTTAAAAAGAAAGGATAATTATGAAAGTATCAGATTTTTATTATAATTTACCTAAAGAATTAATAGCTCAACATCCATTAGAAAATAGAGATGAATCTAGATTAATGATACTTAATAGGAATAAACAAACAATTGAGCATAAATTTTTTAAAAATATTATAGATTATTTAGAACCAGGTGATTGTTTAGTAATAAATAATACAAAAGTAATACCTGCTAGACTTTATGGAATAAAAATCAATGAAACGAGTGAACATGAACCAGCGCATGTAGAATTTTTATTGTTAAAACAAATTGATAAAGATATTTGGGAAGTAATGGTACGACCTGGTAAAAAATTAAAAAAGGGAGTAAAAGTTGATTTTGGAAATGGTTTACTTAAAGCAGAAATATTAGAAATGCTGGAAAACGGTAATAGAAAAGTAAAGTTTTATTATAATGGTATCTTTAATGAAATATTAGATCAAATAGGACTAATGCCTTTACCCCCATATATAACTGAAAAGCTTAAAGACAAAGACAGATATCAAACAGTATATGCTAAATATGAAGGTTCTGCTGCGGCACCAACTGCAGGATTACACTTTACAACAGAATTATTAAATCAAATAAAATTAAAAGGAATCACAATTGCGAATGTAACTTTACATGTTGGAATTGGAACATTTAGACCGGTAAAAGTTGAAAATATTGAGGAACATAATATGCATACAGAGCATTTTTATATAAAAAACGAAGAAGCAGAAAAAATAAATACTGCAAAAAGAAATGGGAAAAAAATAATTGCAGTAGGAACAACATCTTGCAGAGTTTTAGAAACGGTAGCAGATGAAGAAGGTATGTTAAAAGAAACAGAGGGAGATACAAGTATTTTTATATACCCAGGATACAAATTTAAATGTATAGATAAACTAATAACTAATTTCCATTTACCAGAGTCAACTTTGATTATGCTTGTTTCAGCTCTTGCTGGAAAAGATTTTATTATGCAAGCATATAAAACAGCAGTAGAGGAAAAATATAGATTCTTTAGTTTTGGAGATGCAATGCTTATAGAATAAATTTAAGGAGATAAAAAATGAATTCAGCAATAAAATATGAACTTTTACATGAAGATAAAAATACAGGTGCAAGACGTGGAAGAATACATACTCCACATGGAGATATAGAAACACCAGTATTTATGCCTGTTGGTACACAGGCCACAGTAAAATCGATGACACCTGAAGAGCTAAGAGAAGAAGTAAAAGCACAAATAATACTTTCTAATACATATCACTTGTATTTAAGACCTGGAGATAAAATAGTAAAGGAAGCAGGAGGATTGCATAAATTTATGAATTGGGATAGACCAATTCTAACAGATTGTGGTGGATTCCAAGTATTTAGTTTAAGTGATTTGAGAACAATTTCAGAAGATGGTGTAGAATTCAAATCACATTTAGATGGAAGTAAGCATTTCTTTTCGCCGGAAAAAGTTATGGAAATAGAAGAAAATTTAGGAGCAGATATAATTATGTCGTTTGATGAATGTTGTCCATATCCTTCAACATACGAATATACAAAAAACTCAATGGAAAGAACAACAAGGTGGGCTATTAGATGTAAAAATGCTCATAAAAATGAAAAACAGGGATTGTTTGGAATAATACAAGGTGGATTTTATGAAGATTTAAGAAAAAAGTCAGCGGAAGATTTAATAAAACTAGATTTTCCTGGATATGCAATAGGAGGAATAAGTGTAGGTGAACCTAAGGATGAATTTTTAAGAATTTTAAAATATACTGCACCACTTATGCCAAAAGATAAACCTAGATATTTAATGGGAGTTGGTACCCCAGATTATTTAATAGAAGCGGTACTTGCAGGAATAGATATGTGTGATTGTGTATTACCAACTAGAATAGCCAGAAATGGAACAGCAATGACATGGAATGGAAAAGTTGTAGTTAGAAATGCAACCTATGAAAGAGATTGGAGACCATTAGATGAAGAATGTGATTGTTATACTTGTAAAAATTATACAAGAGCATATATTAGGCATCTAATAAAAGCAAATGAAATTTTAGGTGTAAGATTATTATCAATACATAATTTAAGATTCTTGACTAATTTAATGGAAAGAGTTAAAATAGAAATAGAGAATGATAATTTATTAAATTTTAAAGAAGAATTTTACAAGAAATATGGTTACACAAAAGAATAGGAGGTATTTATGGATTTATTGGAAGAATCAATTAATAAAAATAAAAAAGGAAAAACACAAACACAGAAAATTATATTAATATCATTAATAGTTTCAATTATACTATGTTTAATTACTGCTTTAATTATTGCCTATGTATCATTGCAAGATACTGAAGTTACATACTCTGTTGCAGTTAATGGAGAAAAAATTGATTTTAACCAACTTGTAATGCGTGATTCTAGTGGAAAAAATTATATTGCTATAAAAGATTTAAGCAGTATACTAGGTTATAATTATTATAACGGCGAGTATAAAGTTGCAGAAGAAGGAAAAAACAAGGGTTATGTTGATACAAATAAAACTATAGTTCAATTTGTATCTGATTCAAAAGAAATATTTAAAACAACTGAGGATTCAAAATCTGATTATGAATATTATACATTAGAAAATACAATATTGGAATATGAAGGAAAAATATATGTCGCTATAGATGATCTGCCAGTTGCCTTGAATTTAATTTTAGGATATATAGAAGATAAGAATCAAACCACAATTGAATCACCAGAGCATTGGGTAGAACAAAGAGCAGATGCATTTAAAGAAAATAATATTACAATAAGTGAAACTCCAGAAAATTTAAGAGCTTTAGCATACGGTTACCTAGTTATAAATAAAGATAATAAACTTGGAGTAATTGACTTATCTGGAAACGAAATTATTGGTAACAAATATAATTCTTTGGTATTTTGTGAATATAAAGAAAATTTTATTGTATCTGATACCCAAAATAAATATGGAGTAATATCTAAATCAGGTATATCTGAAATCAATTTACAATATGATAGTTTTGAAATTATAAATTTTGAACCACTATTATATAAAGTAGAAAGATTAGAAAAGTATGGAGTTATTAATCAAAAAGGAGATGTAATTAATGAAATAAAATATGATTCGATTGCATATCCTGAAAACGCATCAGAGGAAATAAATTATACTTTGATAATACCATATATAAATGAAAATATTCCTCAATCTATAGTAGTTTGTAGTGATAAAAAATATGGGATAGTTGAAATTGAAACTGGAAGAGAAGTATTACCATGTATATTAGAAGGTATTTACTCAAAATTAGACAATGAAGATATTTATTACGCTAAGATGCCAGAAAGTAAAGAATATCTACTGGAAACTTTTGTAGAAACATATAATCAATTAACTACAGCAGTTGATTAGTAATACTATAAAAAATACCGATATAGTCTAAACTATATCGGTATTTTTTACATTTCTTGATTTCCAGGAATTAAATAATCTACTATTCCATATATTAAAGCACCTATTATTGCTGCAAGCCATGATATTGTATATCCAGCTACAAAATATTGTGTAACATATAGAATAACAGCCGAAAGAATGAAACCTACAAAACCTTTTCCAAATGGACTTGCATCTAGACCTGTAAACTTAACTATTAAATAATCTAAAACAGTAAGTACAACAGCAGCAATTGCCAATGTCCAAATACTTTGTATTGCAAAACCAGGAGTGAAAAATGCAGTAACGGCTAAAACAATGGCTGCAGTCATTAATCGACTAAGCATTTGCCATATAACGCTAGTTCCATTTCTTTCCTGAGCATGTGAGTCATTATTCATAATATTTCCCCTTTCTATAAAATGTATATAAATTTGCTTTTAAAATCAAGCTGTATATATGTATTATTTTCAAAAAACTAAAAATTATACAAAATGAATATTTTTTAAAAATTTACAGAAAATAAATATGATATTTTGTTAATACTATAAAATTATAATTTTTAGGAGAAATCATGTTAAATACTTTTTTTAGAGTAATAATTATATATGTTTTAGTTTTAATTGTAATGAGATTAATGGGGAAGAGAGAGATTCGGCCAGATGCAACCATTTGAATTTGTAATTGCTATTATGATTGCTGACTTAGCGTCTGTACCAATGTCTGACACAGGGATTCCTATATTTAATGGAATTATTCCAATTTTAGCATTACTATTATTACAATTAATTATATCAATTATTAATTTAAAAAGTATGAATATGAGAAAAATAATGTGTGGAGTTCCATCAATATTAATATACAGAGGCAAAATAGAGGAAAAAATTTTAAGAAAAGAAAAATTTACTATTAATGAGCTGCAAGAGAGATTAAGACAAAATAATGTATTTAATATTGGAGATGTAGAATATGCTATATTGGAAACAAGTGGACAGTTAACAGTTATTCAAAAGCCAGAAAAAAGAAATACAATACCTGAGGATTTTGGCATTGTACCAAAATATGAAGGAATTCCTTATGATTTAGTCATTGATGGACAAATTATGTACGAGAATTTGAAAAAATTAGAGAAAGACTATAATTGGTTAAAAAAAGAGACAAATAAATTTAATATACAACCAGAACAAGCTTTGATTATAACATATAATGGGAGTGATAATTTTTTTTGTCAAGCTAAAATAGAAAGACGGGGAAAAATAGTATGAAAGAATTTATAATAATTTTTATTATATTAGTTGTTATAATAGGTGGAGCAATGTATACTAATAATTATTTGAATTATTCAAGTGAAATTTTGCTATCTCAAATAAATAATATAAAGCAAAAAATAATACAAGATAGCCAAAATGTTGAATATATAAAGGAAGACGCTCAAAAATTATATAATGAGTGGATAAATATAAAAAGAAAATGGGCATTTATAGTAATGCATTCTGAGTTAGACCTAATAGAAACATCTTTTGTAAAAATGAAAGCTCAAATTGAAATTGGAGAATTAGATAAGAGTATGGAAGAAATTGAAACTAGTATTTTCCTAGTTAATCACATAAAAGATAACGAAAAATTTTGCTTAAGAAATATTTTTTAAAATAATTAAGACACATTTTTAATAAAATGTGTCTCTTTTATAATATTTATAATACACTTATTGGGATTTCATCCAATCTTTCCCATCAACAATTCTAGCTACTAACATTGAAGCAGATGTGTCTCCCACTACATTTAATACCGTTGCTGGGGCATCTATTATTGTTGCAATTATAGTCAAAATTGGTAAAGCATTTACAGGAAATCCCATTAATGTTAAAATCATCATTTCAGAAATAGTACCTCCTCCTATAGGTACTGCTGTTACAAGCAATGTAACAAGTAATGAAACCAATAGAACTTTTATAAATCCTACACTACTTCCAAATAAACATACAAGGAACATTATTTTAAATACTGATCCTATAATTGAACCGTCTTTATGGAAGCTTGTTCCAAGTGGTATAATTGTTTCTGCAATATCATCAGATACACCTATTTTTTTTGCTGTAGATATATTAATTGGAATTGAAGCTGCACTAGAACAAGTTGCTAGAGCAGTTACAGTACATGGTATAATATTTTTCCAAAAAACTTTAACACCCTTAACTCCTGCAGCAATATATGCATAAATTGAATATGCAATTAAATAAAATAGAATAGAAACAATTAAGTACATAAAGAACGTTTTAGCGTAACCAATAGCAATTGCTGTACCATATGTACCAATAAGTGCTGCGAAATATGCGCCTAAACCAATTGGTGCGTAATACATAATTATTTTAATAAAATTCATTATTACTTCGTTGGCTGATATTAAAAAATTTTGTACTGGTTTACCTTTTTCACCAGACATATTAATTGCAA
>CALXUH010000007.1 GCA_944391645.1 uncultured Clostridia bacterium
TTTATTTTAGATACTCCTAATCTACTTGCTTCATTTAATATTTCATTTGGAACACCTTTTGCTCCAGGAATATTACCACCATATTTATTGCATGTTTCAACTAATTCTGGTATAACAGTTGAAGCTCCATGTAAAACAATTGGTGTGTTCGGAATCTTTTCCTTTATTTTAGCCAAAATATCAAATCTTAATTTTGCTTCTCCTTTAAATTTGTAAGCTCCATGACTTGTTCCTATTGCAATAGCTAATGAATCGCAATTAGTTCTTTCTACAAATTCTTTTGCTTGTTGTGGATCAGTATACATAGCTTCATCAGTAGCTACATTAACATCATCTTCTATACCAGCTAATTTTCCTAATTCAGCTTCCACTACAACACCTTTTGAGTGAGCGTATTCTACAACCTTCCTTGTTAATTCTATATTCTCTTCAAAACTATACTTAGAACCATCTATCATTACAGATGTAAATCCTGCATCTATGCATTGTTTACATGTTTCAAAATCTGGTCCGTGATCTAAGTGTATTGCAATTGGTATATTTGAGCTTTCTGTCGCTGCCTCTACCATTTTCATTAAATAATTAATTCTTGCATATTTAATAGCACTTGATGATGCTTGTAAAATAACTGGTGACTTTTGTTCTTCAGCTGCGTCTACAATTGCTTGTATTATTTCCATGTTGTTAACATTAAATGCTCCTATTGCGAAACCTTCTTTCATAGATTTTTCAAACATTTCTTTTGTCGTAACTAATGGCATAATTCTAACCTCCTTAATAAATTATACAATTATTTTATTTCCATAATAAAATGTTGTCAAGCAGTTTTTATATTATAATTAAATTCTACTTTTTTCTTATCAAAATTAATGGCGTTTGTTCTCTGCCTTGTCCCGCAGGATTATCCTTTATTATTCCTAACAATTCTTCTTTTCTATTAGCAATGTCATCTGATGTTCCTAATAGTTCTTGTCCTAAATCATTTGCATCCACAATCATACATGAAATTCCTAATTTTTCTTTTATATCATTACATACTTTATTAGGATTTTCTGGATTTTCTATTCCTATGTCTCTATATTCAGACCAAACATGGTCATAAAATCCATCTAAGCCACTTACATCTTGTCCTACTATTTTATAAAATACACCTTTTTTCCCAAATAACTTTGTAACAGCACTTGCCAAACTTGCCCATAGCACTTTTAATAAACCAACTTTATTTATTGCATATTGCATTTTTATTGTTTCTCCAACACCTACTCCAGTATCAGGATGTGATGCAAATTTTGATAGCAATTTAGCCCAAAATCCTATTTTTATATCTTCTCTTTTTACCACTCTGTTTTGGCATAAAGATATTATCTTTTCACTGCTAGATACAATATCTCCTTCCTCATATATAGGTAAAACATATTCACGAAATAATTCTATATAATCTTCTCCTTGTTTTACAAATCTTGTTTTTATTGCATGTCTTAAATACGTTTTTCCATTTACTTCTATTTCTACATTTTTCCCTTCATTTGCATAAAATTCCATAAAACATCCCTCCATTTTACTTTACAAATATATACTATTTTTTTTTAATTGTCTAGATTTTAAATCAATAAATATTTATTTTTATAAAATTTCTATTTCTTTGTTTAAATAAGTAGAATAAATATAAATTTCATTTACCTCTTTTTCAAGTGCCTCTTCTATTGCTAGTTTATATAAATCTAATTGTTTTCTATATTTTTCTACTAAATATTCTTCCCTATTTTCTGGTACATAATCTGTTTTATAATCTACTAAAATTAGTTTGTCATTTTCATCTATAAAATATAAATCTATTATTCCTTGTACTAATATTGTTTCTTCTACTTTTGTTTCATATATTTTATTGGCAGGTATATTTATAAAAAATGGCTTTTCTTTGTATATTTCTTTCGAATTTTTCATCCTGTTAAATAATTTAGATTGTGTAAACTTTAAGACTTTTGTTGTATCTACAGTTTCTTTTTGATTTTCTGTTATTATTTTTTTTAGTAATAAACTTTCTAGTAATTCATTTATTGTTTCTATATTGTATTCTTTATTAGTATTTATTTTTTGTAAAATGAGATGTATAGTTGTACCTATTTCTGCTGGTGAAATTTTTTTCTCATTTGTTAAAAATTCGGGAGGCTTTTTTTCTACCTCATATTTTATTACATCTGGGTGTACAATTTTACTTACAGATGTTTTTCCTTCTATTTTTGTAAGCTCATCTCGTGAATATTTCCAATTTAACATTTTTGTAACCTGTTCATCTATATTATCATTTATTTCTATATTTAATTTTCTTTCTGTTTTTTCCTGGATTGTTAAATTTATTCCATCTATTTTATGTTCAACAACATCTACTATTTCTTTTGTTCTATTATCATATAAATATACAAGTTCTAACCAATCTAAATATGACTTACATTTTCCTACAATAAATTTGCTAATTTTTTTACTATTGTTATTTCCTTCCAATAAATCTTTTTTATTTTTTAGAGACTTTCTTAAATTTTTATCTATACCTGTTATTATTAGTTTTTCTCTTGCTCTCGTTAATGCAACATATAAAAGTCTTATTTCCTCTGATAATAATTCATTTTTAGATTTTATTTTTATTGCCTCTTTTGCCAAAGTGTTATATTCAATTTTTCTTTCATAATTTATATACTTTGGGCCAAATCCCATATCTTGATGTAATAATATACTTTGAGTTAAATCTTGCATATTAAATTGTTTTCCTGTTCCACTTAAAAATACTATTGGAAATTCTAATCCTTTGCTTTTATGTATACTCATTATTCTTATTACATCTTCATTTTCACCTATTAATTTTGGTGCACCCATATCACTACCATTTTTGCTTATTTTATCTATAAAGTTTATAAAGTTGTATAATCCCTTAAAACTTCCTGCTTCATAGTCTTTGGCTTTTTCAAATAACATTTTTAAATTTGCTGTTTTAATATTTCCATCTGGCATTAAACTAACATAATTATAATAGCCAGTATTTTCATATATTTCCCAAATTAATTCATCTAATTTTAAATATTCTTGTTTTTCCTGTAATTTTTCTAATAAATTAAGGAATTGATTTATCTTATTTTTTAAATTTTCGTTTTCTTTTGCTAAAACCATAGCTTCAAAAAAGCTTGTGTTTTTATTTTCTAATCTTATTTCCACTAATTCGTTATCTGTTAATCCTACAATAGGTGATCTTAAAACAGTTACTAGTGCTATATCATTATTAGGATTGTCAATTATTTTTAATAAGCTTATAATTGTTTGTATTTCAATGGTATCAAAATAGTTTGAGCTTACATCGCAAAACACTGGTAACCCTAAGCTTAAAAGCTCTCTTTCATAAATACTAGCAGATGAAGCAGTACTTCTTAATAATATTGCAAAATCTCTAAAAGTAGCTTGCCTATATCCTTTATTTTTATCCCATACAAAATAGTTACTATCTAATATCTCTTTTATCTTTTTAGCCACAAATTTTGCTTCAACTTCTATATTATCAATTATTTCAATTTGTTCCTCATCATCTATATCTTCTTCATCTTGATATAAATCTATTATATGTAATTCTGGTTTTCCACCTATGAAATTTTCTGTTTCCTTATATATTATTCCTTGATTTAAAAATTCTTTTTCATCATATTCTATATCTCCTAAATCTTTACTCATAATGTTTTCAAACACTAAATTGGTAATATCTAATATATCTTTCCTACTTCTAAAATTTTCAAATAACTGAATTTTCTTTCCATCAGTACTTTGTTTATTTATATCCTCATATTTTCTATACTTATCTAGGAACAACTCCGGTCTTGCTTGTCTAAATTTATATATGCTTTGTTTTACATCTCCTACCATAAAAATATTATTGCCTCTTGATACAGTAGTTAAAATATATTCTTGTACTAAATTGCTGTCTTGATATTCATCTATGGCTATTTCTTCAAATTTTTTTTGATATT
>CALXUH010000008.1 GCA_944391645.1 uncultured Clostridia bacterium
TATCTCTTGTTATTTCTAAATGCTGTTTTTGATCTTCTCCAACTGGTACCAGGTCTGCCTTATACAATAAAATATCTCCAGCCATAAGTACAGGATATGTAAATAATCCTGCATTTATATTATCTGCATGTTTTAATGATTTATCTTTAAATTGTGTCATACGAGAAAGTTCTCCCATATATGTATAACAATTAAGTATCCATGCTAACTCTGCATGTTCCTTAACCTGAGATTGAATAAATATAGTGTTCTTTTCAGGGTCTAGCCCTGCTGCAACATATAATGCTATTATTTTTAGTGTATTATTTTTTAATTCTTCCGGATTATTTCTAATTGTCAATGAATGTAAATTAGCTATCATATAATAACAATTATATTCTTCTTGCATTTTTACCCAATTATCTATTGCTCCTAAGTAATTTCCTAAATGTAATTTTCCTGTTGACTGAATTCCACTTAATATTATTTTTTTATCCATGGTTTACCTCCTCATTTAATACATATTTAAAACATTGCATTTAATTATATATTATTTTTATTTTTTTTACAATACAAATGTTTGAAAATTTCTATTATGGAAGTTTAAATAATATCTACTCTATTTTTTATATTGTTTTATCTATAAATACTTTTTCGCCAAAATTTATCTCATTAATTTTTTTCTGTAATTCAACTAAAATTATAGGTAATATTGAGATTCCTAAAACTATAGCCCATTGTATTAAATTTAAACTTGTTACTTCAAACACATTACATACTGCTGGTATAGCTGTAACAATAAGCTGTAAAATTGTTCCCAAAGCAAGTGCCCCTATTAGATAGAAATTATTAAATATATTTATGTTTAATATTGATGTTTCAGTCTTTATATTTAAACTATGAAACAATTCAAGCATACTTAAAGACGTAAATGCCATTGTTCTTGCAACTGTTAGCCCGTAAAGCTTATTTCCTATGCTAAAAGCTAGTAATGTTAATATTCCTATCATACTTCCTTCAATAAATATTTTACCCCATAATCCATCCGCAAAAAGGCTTTGTTTAGCATCTTTTGGTTTTTTTCTCATAATATATTTATCTATTGGTTCCATTCCTAGTGCAATTGCTGGGAATGAATCTGTTACTAAATTTATCCATAATAGATGTATAGCTAAAAGTGGTGTATCTAGTCCTAATAGCAAACCTAAAAATATAGCTACAATTTCTCCAACATTTGTTGCAAGTAAAAAGTGCACAGCTTTTTTTATATTTTCATATATATGTCTTCCGTGTTTTTATAGCTTCAACTATTGTTACAAAATTATCATCAGTTAGTATCATATCTGCAGCATTTTTTGCTACATCTGTTCCATTTTTCCCCATTGCTATTCCTATATCAGCATTTTTTAGTGCTGGAGCATCATTTACTCCGGTCTCCTGTCATAGCAACTATATTCCCCCTTGCTTTAAATGCTTTAACAATCCTTACCTTATGTTCTGGAGAAACTCTAGCAAAAACTGAATAATTCATTATATCTTTTTCTAGATTTTCTTGTGTCATATTTTCTAGCTCTTCTCCTGTAGCTGTTTTATCCCCTAATTTTAATATTTTAAGTTCTTTTGCAATTGCTTTTGCAGTAGCTATATGATCACCTGTTATCATAACTGTTTTTATTCCAGCTTGTCTACAAATTTCCACAGATTCTTTTACTTCTGGTCTTGGAGGATCTATCATTCCAATTAATCCCGCAAATATTAAATTATTTTCAATGGATTCATCTATTTTTCTTGGTAAATTATCTACGTCTAAGTATGCTACAGCAATTACTCTTAAAGCATCTTTTGCCATATTTTCATTTTCTCTTATAATATTACTTTTTTGGATTTTATCTAGTGAAAGGATTTTCCCATTTGTATAAATTTTAGTACATTTACTTAAAAGAACATCTGGTGCTCCTTTTGTTATTATTCTATATATGTTATCTTTTTTATGTACTGTTGTCATGAGTTTTCTTTTTGAATTAAATTCTACTTCGCCTATTCTTTTCATATTTTTATATAATTCATTTTTATCTATTCCAACTTTTACAGCAGTTTCTACAATTGCCTTTTCTGTTGCTTCTCCTTCAACTATTGTTTCACCCTTGTTTAAGGATACTATGCAGTCTGTACACATACAAGCTAATTGCAAGGCAAAATCACTTTGAGAAAATATATTTTTCTCTTCTACGCCATTTGTAAATATTTTTGTAACTGTCATTTTATTTTGAGTTAATGTACCTGTTTTATCCGAACATATTACGTTGCTACTTCCTAAACTTTCTACTGCTGGTAATTTCCTTATTATACTATTTTTTTTAGCCATTTTTGTAACACCTATAGATAATAAAATTGTTACTATTGCTGGTAATCCTTCTGGTATGGCTGCTACTGCTAATCCAACAGATGTCATAAACATTTCTATTGGGGGGATTTTTTTCATTAATCCTATTACAAATATTACAAAACATATTATTAGTGCAACGAGCCCTAGTTTTTTTCCTATTTCTCCGTAATTTCTTTTGCAGAGGAGTTTCTGGTGCTTGCTCAGACATTATTAGTTTAGCTATTTTTCCAACATTTGTGTTCATTCCTGTTTCAACAACAACCGCTTCTGCATGCCCGTCCAACAATAATGGTTGTTGC
>CALXUH010000009.1 GCA_944391645.1 uncultured Clostridia bacterium
GAAGCAGATGAGCTTGAAGTATCTGGAGTTGATTCTTCATTTATAGCAGTTGTACTTGATGTACTTTGAGTTGCTTCTATATTATTATAAGATGTATCTGATGATTTTTGAGTTATTTCATCATTAGATGAATTTGGTGTGTTTTGAATTACTTCATTATTAGTATATTCTGAATCAGAATTTAATAAGTTATCAGATTCATTTACATTTTGAATATTAGAATTTTCTAAAATATTATTTGAATCTACTATATTATTTAGTGCTGTTTCATTTGCTATAATATTAGTTGTATTATTTGAAATATTATTAGTGCTAGAACTATCTCCACTACTACCAATACATAAAAAGATTAAAATAATAATTCCCCAAAACCACCATTTTTTATAAAAAGTTTTTCCATTTTTTGAATGTTTTGACATATTTAACCCCCGTTAATATTTAATAAACAAATTATATATCAGTTAAAACTTTTTTTCAACAAAAATCTTTTTATATTTCACACAAAAGACACAAAAGTATGTTATAATATCAAAAGTTTATCTTATAAAGGAGTGGAAAGATATGAAAATCCGGGACTCCAAGAGTCGCGAGGCTAAAGACATTTTGCCCCAAACTAGCGAAAATTGCAAGGTCACAGAATTATTGAAGGCTGTCAAAGAAACCTGCGATAGTTGTTCAGAGCGTGTTTTTTGCGAATTCGCATATGATATTCGTGGGTGTAATGGAAGGAGTCAGAGCGACAGATAATTTTCAGGGACCAACTTAGGTCCCTTTATTTTTTGAAAATTTTTAAATAATAAAAAAATATGGTATAATTATTATGTCCGAAAGAAATTTCGGTATAGAAAGGAGAGAAGAGCATGACGGATGAATCAAGACGGAAAAGAGATGCTGAAATTAAGAGACTGGCTAAGGTTTTAGTTCAGAATCCGGAAGCAACAGATATTGTTGCTAGCATCTTCTACGACAATGCCAAGGGTGGAAAAAGAAGGGTCAATCCCGAATCAGCGAGGCTAATTGGGGAAATTTCTGAAGAGGAAGAAAAAGATATTCCTTTTGAGGTTTTGAGATTTCTCAAGAAGCTGAGAAATATTCAACCGTTCTTTGAGTATGCAAGAGATCAGGTAATTGATCGGCTAATCTCAGAATATTTCCCCAATGAGCAGATCCTCAAATTTACGGGACTTTTTTCTGGAAAGATGCTCGAAAAATACCAGCATGCATGTTTCAGCCAAAATGTGCATAAACTCATGATTATGGTATTTATGGAAGAGGCAGGCATTTACTATGAGGAAGAGCCTGAATGGTATCTTAAGACTTTTGAGATGCTGTTCGATTTGAGCGGAAATGGACCGGCTGTGCTTAAGGCAATGTCGCAAATGATTGATTTCCTGCTTAAAACTCAGGGAGAGTAATGACTCTCTAAAACTGGTGGTACCACGGGAACTTGTTCCTGTGGCTACTGCCATTTTTTATATAAATTTTTATAAAAATTAGCACTCTTATATTGACTTTGCTAAAGTATAATGCTATAATATTATTTGTGAAAAGAAATAGCAATTTATAAAATAAGCATAATACAGTTTAGCGTTTAGTTTTAGTTTTCTAAATGCTTATTTTTATATAGAATTTTAACTATTTTATAAAAAGTAACGAAAGGAGTGATTTTTATGAATTTACAAAAATTTACTCAGAAATCAATAGAAGCTATTCAAAATGCTCAGAGCTTAGCTCAAGAAAATCATAATTCTCAAGTTGATCAAGAGCATATTTTGATGGCATTATTAGAACAAAGTGATAGCCTAATAAATGAACTATTTAAAAAAATGGGAGTGCCAGATTCTTTTAAAGAAGAACTGAATAAAAATATTTCTAATAAACCAAAAATGATGGGTGCTGGATTAAATCAAGCTGGAAATATTTATGTTGCAAGTGATGTAAATACAATGTTAGAAAGTGCTGAAGAAATTGCTAAAAATATGAAAGATGAATATGTTTCTGTTGAACATATTATGCTTTCAATGATTAATAATGCAAATAGTGATTTGAAAGCTTTATTTAAAAAATATAATATAACTAAAAATGCATTCTTAAAAGTATTAACAAGTGTTAGAGGAAATACAAGAGTAACAACAGATAATCCAGAATCAACATATGGAGCATTAGAAAAATATGGTCAAGATTTAACTAAAATGGCAAGGGAACAAAAATTAGATCCAGTAATAGGTAGAGATACAGAGATTAGAAATGTTATTAGAATTTTATCTAGAAAAACTAAAAATAATCCTTGCTTAATTGGTGAACCAGGTGTTGGTAAAACTGCCATTGCAGAAGGCTTAGCATTAAGAATAGTAAGAGGAGATGTTCCAGAAGACTTAAAAAATAAAACTATTTTCTCTCTTGATATGGGTTCTTTAGTTGCAGGTGCTAAATATAGAGGTGAGTTTGAAGAAAGATTAAAAGCAGTTTTACAAGAAATTAAAAAGAGTAATGGAGAAATAATTCTATTTATAGATGAAATTCATACAATTGTTGGAGCTGGTAAAACAGATGGTGCAATGGATGCTGGTAACCTTCTAAAACCAATGCTTGCACGTCGGAGAACTTCATTGTATAGGTGCAACTACATTAAATGAATATAGACAATATATTGAAAAAGATAAAGCTTTGGAAAGACGTTTTCAAACTGTAATGGTTGATGAGCCAACAGTTGAAGATACAATTGCAATTTTAAGAGGTTTAAAAGAAAGATATGAAGTATATCATGGAGTCAAAATCTCTGATAATGCGTTAATTACTGCTGCTACATTATCTAATAGATATATTACAGATAGGTTTTTGCCAGATAAAGCAATAGATTTAGTTGATGAAGCATGCGCAATGATAAAAACAGAGATGCAATCAATGCCAACAGAGCTAGATGAAGTTTCAAGAAAAATCATGCAATTAGAGATTGAAGAAACAGCTCTATCAAAAGAAACAGACGAAATATCAAAACAACGTTTAGCAGACATACAAAAAGAAAAATCTGAGCTTAAAGAAAAATTTGGAAGCATGAAAGCTAAATGGGAAAATGAAAAACAAGCTATTGGAAAAGTTCAAAAATTACGTGAAGAGATAGAAAATGTAAATGGAGAAATTGAAAAAGCAGAAAGAAATTATGAATTAAATAAGGCAGCAGAACTTAAATACGGAAAACTTCCAGAACTTCAAAAACAATTAGAAAAAGAAGAAGAGTTATATGAACAAGGAAAAGAAGATGGACTTTTAAGAAATAAAGTAACAGATGATGAAATAACAAAGATTATCTCAAGATGGACAGGAATTCCAGTTTCAAAACTTATGGAAGGTGAAAGAGAAAAAATATTAAATCTAGATAAAATATTACATAAAAGAGTTATTGGTCAAGATGAAGCAGTTGAAAAAGTTACAGAAGCAATAATGCGTTCAAGAGCAGGAATATCAGATCCAACAAGACCAATAGGTTCATTTATGTTTTTGGGTCCAACAGGTGTTGGTAAAACTGAACTTGCTAAAAGTTTAGCTGAAAGTTTATTTGATGATGAAAAAAATATTATAAGAATTGATATGAGTGAATATATGGAAAAATTTTCTGTTTCTAGATTAATAGGTGCACCTCCAGGATATGTAGGATATGAAGAAGGTGGACAATTAACAGAAGCAGTAAGAAGAAAACCATATTCAGTAATACTTTTTGATGAAATAGAAAAGGCACATCCAGATGTATTTAACATATTATTGCAAGTATTAGATGATGGGAGAATTACAGATTCACAAGGAAGGACAGTTGATTTTAAAAATACAATAATAATTTTAACGTCAAATTTAGGGTCTGACTTTATATTAGAAGGTATTAATGAAAAAGGAGAAATTTCGGATGATGCAAAAGAGCAAGTAAATAGATTATTAAAACAAAGTTTTAGACCGGAATTTTTAAATAGGTTAGATGAAATAATATTCTATAAACCGCTAGAGAAAGAACAAATATCAAAAATTTTAGATTTACTTGTAAAAGATTTAGAAAAAAGATTAGAGGATAAGCATTTGAGTATTGAGTTGACCAAAGAAGCAAAAAATTATATAATTGAAAATGGTTATAATCCTATATATGGTGCAAGACCACTTAAGAGATTTATGCAAAAAAGTTTAGAAACATTACTTGCTAAAAAAATGTTAGAACAAGAAATACATCCAAACGAAGAAATAGTCGTAGATTATGATGGAGAATTAAAAATAAGGAGTAAATAAAATGAGATATAAATATAAAACACAAGGTACATGTTCAATACAAATAGAGTTTGATATAGAAGGAAATATAATTAAAAATGTTATATTTTATGGAGGATGCCCAGGAAATTTATCTGCAATTTCAAGAGTTGTAGAAGGGAAAACGGTTGAACAAATAGAAGAATGGTTTAAAGATATAAAATGTGGCAATAAACCAACATCATGCTCAGCACAACTTGCAAAAGCAGTCAGACAAGCATATGAAGAAAATAAAAATTAAATTAAATTTCCCAAAATTTTTAGGTATTGACTTTTTTAGGCAAAAAATGTATAATATTCCCTGTGTAAGGAGAGACTTAATATGAATAAAATAAAAAAGGTAAGTGTAGTAGCTGTTGCAGGGCTTATTCTTTTTGGAACAACAGTTTTTGCATCAACAGGGAAAGTATATAATACAAGTCAAGGATTAGTTCTAAGAAGTGAGGCTTCAAAAACAAGTACACCACTTGCAACAATTCCAAATGATAAAGAAGTAGAAATAGTAGAAGACTTAGGAGAATGGTATAAAGTTAATGTAGATGGTAAAGAAGGATATTTATTTGCGGAATATGTTAGTGTTATCGAAGAACAACCTGCAGAAAATCAACCAACAGATAATGAAACTGTAGAAAATACTAAACCTAATACTACAAAAATAGAAACAAAAATATATACTTTACCATTAATAACATCAAGTGTTATAGGAACAATACCTCAAAATACAGAGTTAAAAATAGAAAAAACATTAAACAATTGGGCATACATTTCATATAATAACATTAATGGCTGGATAAGGACATATAATTATAATTCTGAAATTGTAGAAACACCAGAACAAACACAGGTAGTAGAAAATACAGAAACAAAACCAGATGAAGAAACAGCAGTAGCTACAACTGAAACATCAGAAAATACTAATTTAAGTTTCACAAGAGGATATATAAATGAAGCATCTGTAAATGTTAGAAAAGGTCCAAGTACAGATACAGAAGTTGTAACAACATTAATATTAAATACAGGAGTTACAATTACAGCACAAACTGATGAATGGTATAAAATATCATATGGTGATTATACGGGATATGTTTATAAACCATTAATATCATCATCACCAACAACATCAAGCAGGGGTGATGAGGTAAGACAACCAGATACAAGTAATGAAGAACAAACATCAGAAAATAATGATCTAACAATAACTGATAGCGATAAAAATGTAAACGAAGTTGTAACACCTACTGCAAATGCTTCAGGAGAAAAAATAGTTTCATTTGCAAAACAATATTTAGGATATAGATATGTATATGGTGGAACTTCTCCAAGTGTAGGATTTGATTGTTCAGGATTTATATATTATATATTCAATTCTTGTGGGTATAACATAAGTCGTTCTTGTACAGCTCAAGCAAGTGCAGGAATAGCAGTAACTAAATCTGAGTTACAGCCAGGAGATGTAGTCTTTTTTAACAATACATCAAGCGGAGCAATAGGTCATGTAGGAATTTATATAGGAAATGGAACAATGATACATGCGGCAAATTCAAATAGAGGAGTAGTTACAGACACAATAAATAGTGGATATTATTATACATATTATTATTCAGCAAGAAGAATAGCATATTAAATTTAAATATATAGGGCAATACGAAAATGTATTGCCTTTTTGTTTTGATATTGTTTTATTGAATAAAATTTATATTAGGAGGAAAGAAAATTAAGAGGCCAATTGTAATTATTACATTGGGGGCTATTTTTGGAATAATATGTGGGTTAAATGATAAATATAATATATTATTTTTTAGTATAGTTATTAGTATGTTTTTAATTTTAGTAAACTTTTTGGGTTTATCACAAACACTAAAAAAATATGCAAATTATTATCTACCTATATTGAAAAAATACAAAATTAGAAAATTTTGTAGGTATATAAAAATAATATTTAATAAAAAAATATTAATAACTTTTATAATATCTTTGATAATTTTTAACATGTATATAATAATTTTAAATAAAAAATATAATTATTTTTACAAAAATGTAGAAAAAAATATTGAAACAGAAGCGGTTATTATAAGTAATAAAAAAGAAAGTGAATATTATAATATATATACTATAAAAGGAATGACTGATGAATTTAAAAATAAAAAATTTATTATGTATGTAAACAAAAATATAGAATTTGCTTATGGGGATAAGGTAAAAGTTATAGGCGAGTTTTATGAGCCAGAGGGTAGTAAAAATTATAAACAATTTAATTATAAGAAATATTTGCAAACACAAAAAATATATGGAACAATAAAGGCTAAAAAAATTGAATTTAAATCTAAAAACAATTTAACATTTATTTTTAGATTAAATAATAATGTGATAAATGGAATAATAAATCAAGTTAAAAATATATTTCCACAAGAAACAGGAGGATTATTACTTGGATTAATGCTAGGAGATAAAACATATATATCGGACGAAATAAAGTTAGACTTTCAAAAAAGTAGTTTATCCCATATTTTGGCCGTGTCTGGCTCACATGTTTCCTATATTGTTTTTGGATTAACATATTTTATTTCATTCACAAAAATGTCTAAAAAAAGTGGATATTTTGTTATGATTTTTTCATTAATTGTATTTATTTTCATTACAAATTTTTTTGTTTCAGTTATAAGAGCATGTATGATGTCCATAATTTTAATTATAGCAAAAATATTTTACAGAAAACCAGATATAATAAATATATTGGCTATTTCTGCACTGATAATATCTATATATAATCCATATAGTATAAATAGCGTAAGTATGCAGTTATCATATTTAGGAACAATTGGAGTGATATTTATAACTCCAATAATAAATAAAATTTTAAGAAAATATATAAGTAATAAAAAGATATGTCAAATTTTAAGTATACCAATTTCAGCACAAATTGCAATACTACCAATAATGATAAAAAACTTTAATACAATTTCTTTAACATTTATAATTTCTAATTTAATAGCAATGCCAGTACTTGGAGCATGTATAATAGGTGGATATTTATTTGTAGTATTTTCATATATTAGTTTTGATTTTATAAAAAATATAAGTGTATTATTTAATTTTATTCTTAAGTTTTTAATTCTAGTTGCAAGGTTTTGTGGCAATTTTAAATTATCTAATATTTATGTAGTTACACCTAATACAGTTACAATAGTTATTTATTATAGTATAATTTTTCTAGTTGTAATTATTTTTAATTTTATAAAAAATAATAATGGATGTGTTAATAAGTTAAAACCTAGACAAATATGTGTAGTAGAGTACTTAAAAAAAGTAAATTATAAAAAAGTAATTACAGTTTTAATAATTACAATTATTTTAATAGAAATTCCATATACAAATTATAATGGAATATTAAAGATTTATTTTATAGATGTTGGTCAACGGAGATAGCACACTTGTTATAACACCAAAAGGTAAAAGAATATTAATAGATGGTGGAGAAGAAGAAAATAATTTAGGGCAATATTTATTAGCTAGAAAAATAAAAACACTAGATTATGTTATAATATCACATTTTGATTCAGACCATAGTGGGGGAATAAAAAAAGTTTTAACATCCTTAAATGTAAAAAAATTATTGATTAGTAGGCAAATAGAAAAAACAGAGGCGTGCACACAGGTAATTGAAATTGCAAAAGAAAAAAATGTAAAAATAATTTTTATAGAGGCAGGACAAAAAATTAATATAGAAAAAAACATAATACTTTCAATACTATGGCCTATATTAGATGAGAAAATTATGGATAACCCTATAAATAATAATTCTATAGTTGCAACATTAGAATATAAAAAATTTCAAATTTTATTTATAGGAGATATAGAAGAAGAAGCTGAACATCAATTGGTAAAAAAATATGGGGCAAATTTAAAGGCTACAATTTTAAAGGTTGCGCATCATGGAGCTGAAACATCTACTACCCAAGAGTTTATTAATAAAATAAAACCTAAAATTGCATTAATTGGGGTTCGGTAAAAATAATAAATATGGACATCCAAATGGTAATGTATTAGATAGGTTAAATAATATACGGTGTACGAATATATAGAACAGACAAAAATGGAGAAATAAAAATTACAATTAATAGTAATGGAAAAATAAAAGTTAATTGTAAAATAAATACAAGTAATAAATATTAGACAATTATTTTATAAGTATTTCCAGAATAATGATTTGCATAATTTTAGAAATAATGTAAACAATAAACATAGGTGAATTTTATGAAAAAAACCATATGGATAATAATATTTTTGTGTTTAGCTATTATAATCGGATTCTTCGTGGGAATGTATTTATATAATAAAGAAGATAATTATAATAAATTAGAAAATAATGAAGAGCAAATAATGTATAATAATATAACAAATAATATAAATACTTTAGAAATTGAAACTAGTACATCTGAGGAAAAAATATCTATAAATACTGAGGTAATTGAGGAAATATATTATACTCAATGTGATCATTTAATTAAAAATAAAAAGAAGAGTATAAGTAATTTAATAAATATGACAAAAGATGATTTAATAGAGGAATACCCGAATTGGGAGATAAAAGAATTTAGCAAAGAAAGAGTTGTTTTATATAAAGAGGAACAGGGATTTTGTAATGAGCACTATTTAGTTAAGGATGTAGATGGGTTAGTTACAATATATAATATGGATAATAATGATAAAGCAAATAATTTAGTAGAAATTACAGAAATAGAAACAAAATACTTAACAGAAAATGACCAAGAAAACTTAAAGGAAGGAATAAAAGTTTATACAAAACAAAAATTAAATAAGCTAATTGAAGATTTTGAGTAAAAAAATTTGAGGAATTTTCCTCAAATTTTTTACTTTATATTTTTTTGTAAATATCCTTGAAAAAAGAAAGCTTTTATATACATTGCAAGAGAAAATAATGTCATAATTATTGCAATATAATAAATTGGATATGCTGAATATAAAACTAATGGAGGTGTACTATTTTCTATAGGCTGATTTGATATGATGGATGGTTCTAGTTCCTTTAAAATTAAAGATACAGTTATTGCAATATAAAATAATGTTGTAGCTGCTTTACCATACCATTTACTAGAAACAACTAATTCTTTTCCATATAGGAAAGAAGCACCGCAAATCATACAAAGTTCTTTAATAAAAACTACTATAACTATCCAAAGTGGAATTATTTCTTTTACAGTAAGCATAAGTAGCATTGAAAGTTGAGTTAGTTTATCTGCAAGTGGATCCATTAATTTTCCAAAATCGCTAATAAAGTTAAACCTTCTAGCAATTGTACCATCTAAGATATCTGTTATACCTGAAATAGAAAATACAATAATGGCACCTACATATTTTCCATTCGAAATAAATGTAATTATAATAGGAATTAATAAAAATCTAAGTACTGTTAAAATATTTGGTATATACTTGAAATATTTTTTCATAGAATCCTCCTAATTTACTTTGAATGTTAGTTTATTATTATTGCAGTCTACTTTTAAAGTTTGAAGAGGTAATACATCTCCTTTTAATATCATTTCAGTAATTTCGTCTTCAATATATTTTTGAATAGCACGCCTTAATGGTCTAGCACCATATTTTACATCTGAGCCATTCTCTAAAATAAATTGTTTAGCATTTTTTGATACATTTAATTTAATATCTTTATTAGCTAAATTATTAGAAGTTTGTTGTAACAATAAATCAATTATTTGCAATAGCTGGTTTTTAGATAAACTATCAAATACAACAATTTCATCAACTCTATTTAAAAATTCTGGTCTAAAAGTATTTTTTAATGATTCTTCAATTTTTGAAACATCTAAGGTTTGTTTGCCAAAACCAATAGAATTATTATTTAAATTTGAACCAGCATTAGATGTCATAATAATTATGGTATTTTCAAAGCTAACTGTATTTCCTTGGGAATCTGTAAGTTTACCATCATCAAGAACTTGAAGCAATAAATTAAATACATCTGGATGAGCTTTTTCAATTTCATCTAAAAGTATAATAGAATAAGGTTTTCTCTTAACTCTTTCTGTTAGTTGACCAGCCTCATCATATCCAACATATCCTGGAGGTGCACCTATTAATTTAGCACTTGAATGACTTTCCATATATTCTGACATATCTATTCTAATTATAGAATCTTCACTACCAAACATTTCAAAGGCAAGAGTTTTGGCAAGCTCTGTTTTACCAACACCTGTTGGTCCAACAAAAATAAATGATGGTGGTCTTTTAGAACTTTGAAGTCCGGCTCTACTTCTACGAATAGCTCTAGCAACTGCTGACACAGCTTTATCCTGACCAATAATTCTGTGGTGTAAATTTTCTTCCAAATTTAGTAATTTTTGAGTTTCTGCTTCAGTTATTTTACTTACAGGTATTTTCGTAATACGTTCAATAACTTCGGCAACATCTTGAACAGTTAAATATGAAGGTTTTAAATTTTTATTTAATTGTTCTATTTTATCTATAATATTGCATTCTTCCGTTTTTAAATCTGCTGCCTTTTGATAATCTTCAATAGAATCTGATTCAACAGCATCTTCTTTTTCATTTTGTATTTGTGCTAATCTGTTATTTAAAATTTCTAACTCATAAAGAGCTTTATTATTTAAGTTTAATTTAGAACAAGCTTCATCTAAAACATCTATTGCTTTATCAGGTAAAAATCTGTCGTGAATATATTTTTCTGACATTTTTACTGTTTGTGTAATTACATCATTAGATATTATAACTTTATGAAAAGATTCATAATATTTTTTTATTCCTTTCAAAATTTCAATACTTGATTCTATATTAGGTTCTTCAACTAAAACAGGTTGAAATCTTCTTTCTAATGCAGAATCTTTTTCAATATATTTTCTATATTCTTTTAAAGTTGTAGTACCAACTAATTGAACTTCACCATTTGCAAGAGAAGGCTTCAAGATATTTGCAGCATTCATAGAATGTTCTGCATCACCAGCACCAATTATGTTATGAATTTCATCAATAACTAATATAATGTTTTTAGATTGTTTACATTCATCAATTATTGCTTTCATTCTTCCTTCAAATTGACCTCTAAATTGAGTTCCTGCAATTATAGATGTCATATCTAAAAGGTAAACCTGTTTATTTAATAGCTTTGCAGGCACTTCTTGATTTGCAATTTTAATTGCTAATCCATTTGCAATTGCAGTTTTACCAACACCAGGTTCACCAATTAAACAAGGATTATTTTTAGAACGTCTATTTAAAATTTGTACAACTCTCTCAATTTCTATATCTCTGCCAATAACCATATCTAATTCATTATTTTTAGCTTTGTTTGTTAAATTGGTTCCATAAATATCTAAAAAGCTTTTTTTCTTTTCTCTAGGCTTTTTTTCTGTTTTAACTTTTTTCTTATTATCATTATATGTTTCTTCTTGTTCGTTTGATTTAGAACCAAACATATTTGAGAAAATTGAACCTAAGGGAATTCCATTGGCAGGAGGATTATCTATATTGTAATCTTCTTCATTTATATCTTCAGATATATCATTAAACAAACCTTCAAATTGAGATGTTAAATTTTTAATTTCATCTTCAGAAAGATTTGCTTGTTTTACTAAAATATCTATTGGATTAATACCTCTTTCTTTTGCACAATTATAACAAAGTCCTTCTGTAGAACTTTTATCTCCATCTATTTTTTTTGTAAAAATTACTGCCATATTTTTATGGCAAACTGAACATAACATAAAAAACCTCATACTCCTTATTATAAATATACATCTTATATCATACATTAATTATTTAAGTTAGTCAAGAAAAAATATTGATGTTAATATAAATTAATGATATAATTTTAAATATTTATTTTATATATAGGAATAGGAATTCCTATATAATATCAAACTTTAATAAATATGAGGTGTTATATGAAAAAATCAAAAAAAATATTAATAATAATTTTAATTATTGTTTTAATAATTCTTTCTATTATAGCTGTTTCACTTTTTTTATTTAATAAAGAGGAGGAAGACAAGCAAAGACAGGAACAAGAGGAAATTATTAATGCAGAAGAAAATTTTAAAAATTTGTTCTTAAATTTGGAATATTCTAAAAATGAAGATGAAGCAATCACTTTAGCATATGAAATGGAAAAAAAGACAGAAGGCAGGTTCGATATAAATGCAAATGTTCCATTGTTAAATATAGATACAGATACAGCAAAAAATATAAATGATGAAATAAATAGTTTATTTGGACAAAAATTACTTGATATTGTTAATAAAAGTAGTGTATATACAAAGTATTATGTAGATTATATTGCATATACTAATAATAATATAATATCATTAATTATTAAAGCAACTTTAAAAGAAGGTAGTGACCCACAAAGAATAATTGTAAAAACCTTTAATTATGATTTAGAAAAAAATACAATTATATCTTTAGAAGAATATTTAGATAAAGTAGATATGGATAAAAATATAATTCAGAATCAAATAATTAATTATATTAGAGAAAAGAACGAAGGTATTGATGAAACATTAGCAGAAGAATATAATTTATATATAAGAGATGTAAGATCAGAGGAATACTTAATAGAAAATGTAGAAAATTACTATATAGGTCAGGATGGAAAACTATATATTATATTTGCATATGGAAATAATACAACAACTGAAACAGTTGATGTAATAATTGTAAAATAAAAAAATGACGTACACAGTGTAGTACGTCATTTTTATACTAAGGCATTTCAGTCAAGGTAATTTCTATATCTATATATTGGCCAGAACGATAAACTGTTAGTTTAATTGTATCTCCAATTTCTTTTTCATTTTTAACAGCATCTAATTCATCCATTGTAGAAATTGTTGTACCATCTATTGCAGTTATAACATCTCCCTTTTTTAAACCACTATTTGCAGCTCCAGAATCCTCATAAATATCTTCAACATAAACACCAACAGGCAAATTATACCTTTGAGCCGTATTTTCAGACAAATTGCTACCAGCAATTCCTATATAAGGTCTTAAAACTTTACCATTCTCAATTAATTGTTGAATGACATCAAGAGTATCATTAATTGGAATTGCAAACCCAACACCTTCGATTCCTGTCCCAGATAATTTTAATGTATTTATTCCAATTACTTGACCATTTCCATTAACAAGAGCTCCGCCACTGTTTCCAGAGTTTATAGCACAATCTGTTTGCATTACATGATATGTTGTGCCATCATCAGTTGTTATATCTCTTTCTAGGGCACTAACAATACCAGAGGTTACAGAAGTATCCAATCCTAAGGGACTTCCTAAAGCAAGTACGAATTCTCCTATTTTAACTGTTGAAGAATCACCAAGTTCAGCTGGAGATAAATTATCTGCATCAATTTTAATAACAGCTAAATCTGTTTGCTCATCAGTACCAATAATTGTTGCTTCATATTCTTCATCACTGTTATATAGCGAAACAGTAATTTTGCTTGCCTTTGATACTTGATAATATGAAGAAGAATCTGATGAACTAACAACATGATTATTAGTTAGAATATAACCATCACTCGTAATAATAACACCAGAACCAGAAGCCTGTGTAGATTGTGTCATACCAAATACACTAACGTCATATGAAATAGAAATATTAACAATAGAAGGCAAGGCTTTATTTGCAGCGTATACTGCTGTATCAGAATAATCACTTAAAGAAATTTGTGTAGCATTAGAAGAAACCTGAGTAACAACAGATGAATTAGATTCAGTATTGTTATCAGACAATAATGTATTTCTTATACTTGGAATACCAAAACAAGTGCCAACAACTAGTGTAGCACCTAACATGCCAGAAATAAAAGGTATTAAAATTTTAGAACCTGAAAAATTAGACTTACTACTTCCTCCTTCAAATTTTTGATAAAAATTATCATCCATAATAATCACTCCTTTAAAACATAATTATAATACAAATTAAATATTAAAAAAAGATTAAAAGAATAAAATTAAAATAAAAATTTTATTGAAAAAAAATATTTATACATATATAATATAGAAAAAAGTGTAGGTGATAAAATGAAAAGAAAATATTTTATGAGAAGAGAAGAAGGAATAACAATAGTTGCATTAATAGTAACAATAATAATAATGTTAATTTTAGCATCTGTAACAATACAATTTGGGAGAAAAGAAATCCAAAAAGCAGAATTAGAAGATATAAAAACAACCATGTTATTAATAAAGGGTAGAGCACAAATTGTAGTAGATAAAGAAGAATTTGGAGAAGAATATAATAATGCTGGTATGATAAAATTAACAGATACAAATGCATATAATTTATCATCGCTACAACCAATATTAAATGAAATGGCAGATACATCGAATTTATATATATGGGAGCAGGAAGCAATGGATAACAATAGTATAGATGTAGAAATAACTACAGATGATTTCTTTGTTATAGATTATAGTTCTGGAGAAGTATATTATTCTTTAGGGTATAAATATGAAGGTAATACATATTATTCGCTAACTCAGATGCAGGGTATATAGGAGAAAAAATGAAAGAAAAAGAAGAAAAAAGATTAAAAATATTAAAAGAATATGAAAATAAGTTATACGAAAGTGGATTAAAATATATAGCAGGTATTGATGAGGCAGGGAGAGGACCATTAGCTGGACCAGTTGTTGTAGGTGTAGTAATTATGAAAAAAGACTCCTTCATTGAAGGAATAAATGATTCAAAAAAAATAACAGAAAATAAAAGAGAAAAACTATATGAGCAAATAACTAAAGAAGCTATAGCTTGGAGTACGCGGTATTATAACGGAAAAAGAAATAGATGAAATAAATATACTAAATGCAACGAAAAAAGCTTTAACGCAGGCAATAGCAAGCCTAAAAGTAAAACCAGAAAGAATTTTAGTGGATGCATTAGAGCATATTGATACAAATGGAATACCTTATACATCTATAATAAAAGGAGATGCAAAGGTATATAGTATTTCAGCAGCTTCAATTATAGCAAAAGTAACAAGAGACAGAATAATGAAAGAATATGATGAAGTATATCCAGAATATGGATTTGCAAAACATAAAGGATATGGTACATCAATGCATATAGAAGCAATAAAAAAATTTGGGCCATGTTCCTTACATAGGAAAACCTTTATAAAGAAAATAATATAGAAAGGGTGGTAACTATGAACATACAAGATATAATTGCAAAAAAAAGAGATTCAAAAAATTTATCAAAAGAAGATATACATTATTTCATTACAGAATATGTAAAAGGTAATATAACAGACTACCAGGCAGCAGCTTTAGTAATGGCAATATATATAAATGGAATGACTGATGAAGAAACTACGAATTTAACCCTAGAAATGGCATATTCGGGGGAGGTGCTAGACTTATCATCCATAGGGGAGATAGTTGTAGATAAACATAGTACAGGTGGAGTGGGAGATAAGATAACACTAATTATAATGCCAATAATTGCATCTCTTGGCATACCTGTTGCAAAAATGTCTGGTAGAGGTTTAGGATTTACAGGTGGAACAATAGATAAACTTGAGTCAATTCCTGGATATAATGTTGAAACAACAATAGATGATTTTATAAACAATGTAAAAAAGAAAGGAATAAGCATAATTGGTCAAACTGGAAATCTTGCACCTGCAGATAAAAAATTATATGCATTAAGAGACACAATAAATTGTGTGGGAAGTAAGCCATTAATTGCATCTAGTATAATGAGTAAAAAAATAGCAGCTGGTGCAAATAAAATAGTATTAGATGTAACTGTTGGTACAGGTGCTTTTATGAAAACAAAAGAAGATGCAGAAGAGCTATCTTATATTATGAAGAATATTGGAAATTTAGCAAATAAAGAAACTGTATGTGTATTAACAAATATGGATGAGCCAGTTGGATATTCAGTTGGTAATGTTCTAGAAATAATGGAAGTTATAGAATGCTTAAAAGGTAATATACCAGAGGATATAAAAGAGATAATATTAACAATAGGAAGCTATATAATTAAACTTTCAGGTAATGGAGAGAATTTAGAGGAAAACAGAAATAAAATTATTGAACAAATAAAAAATGGTAGTGCATTAAAAAAATTTATAGAACTTGTAGAAAATCAAGGTGGAGATATAAGTTATATACACGATGAAAACAAATTTGAAAAGGCGAAATACATAATGGAAGTAATTTCCACAGAGGATGGATATGTTCAAAGATTAGATGCAGAAAAAGTTGGAGTAACATCTGTACATTTAGGTGCAGGTAGAGAAAAAAAAGAGGATAGTATAGATAAAACAGTAGGAATTGTATTAAATAAAAAAATATCGGATGAAGTTAAAAAGGGAGATGTTTTAGCATATGTTTATGCTAATGATGAGGAGAAAGGAAAACAGGCAGTAAAAGATATGTTAACAGCGTATGAAATATCAAAAGAGAAACCACAAAAGCAAAAATATATAATAGAAGTAATATAAAAAATTTACTGTAAAAGATAAAGGAGAATTTAAATGCAAAATATAGTAGAGGGACTAAATGATAAGCAATATGAAGCTGTGGTTAATACAGAAGGACCATGCCTTGTAATTGCAGGAGCTGGAAGCGGAAAAACAAAAGTATTAACGCATAAAATCGCATATTTAATAAATGAAAAAAATATTAAACCATGGAATATACTTGCAATAACATTTACAAATAAGGCAGCAAATGAAATGAAACAAAGGATAGAAAATTTGGTTGGAGAACAAGCTACAAATGATATGTGGATAGGAACATTTCATTCTATATGTGTAAGAATTTTAAGAAAATTTATAGATAGAATAGGTTTTGAATCTTCTTTTATAATATTTGATACATCAGATCAAAGAACACTTATAAAACAATGTTTTAAAGAATTAAATATTAATGATAAATTGTTTACGGATAGAGGAGTTTTAGCTGAAATAAGTAATGCAAAAAATGATATGTTAACTCCAATACAATATAATGTAAAAGCAAATGGGGAGTATAGAAAAGAGATAATTGCAAAAGTATATGCCTTATATCAGTCAAAATTGAAGCAAAATAATAGTATAGATTTTGATGATATTATAAATTATACAATTCAAATATTAACAGAAAATCCAGATATATTAGAATATTACTCGCAAAAATTTAAATATGTTTTAGTAGATGAATATCAAGATACCAATAAGGCTCAATTTACCCTTATTACACTTTTATCAGCAAGATATGGAAATATTACCGTTGTTGGAGATAATGACCAAGGGATATATTCATTTAGAGGAGCAGATATAACAAATATTTTAAATTTTGAAAAAGATTTTCCAGGTACTAAAATAATAAAATTAGAGCAAAATTATAGATCAACAAAACCAATATTAGATGCAGCAAATGCTGTTATAAAACATAATCCTAAAAAATATGAGAAAAATTTATGGACAGAAAATAAAGAAGGTAATATGCCTAAAGTGCATATCGCAAATAATGAATATGACGAAGCTAGCTTTATTGTAGATGAAATAGAACATCTAAGAAGAGAAGAATATTTTAAATATTCTGATTTTACTATATTATATAGAACAAATGCACAATCTAGAGCAATAGAGGATATTTTAAGGAGAGAAAATATAGCATATAAAATTATTGGTGGGTTAAAATTTTATGAAAGAAAGGAAATAAAAGATACAATTAGTTATTTAAGATTAATTCAAAATCCATCAGATAATTTAAGTTTACAAAGAATTATAAATGAACCAAAAAGAGGAATAGGAAAAACAAGTTTAGAAAAAATAGAGGAAATAGCTAATTCAAATGGATTATCAATGTATGAGGTTATAAAAAAAGCCGAAGTTTTTGGACTAAATAAGGTCTATATTAATTCCAGAGAATTTATAAACGTAATAGAAGAAATGCATGAAAAAAAAGATAAAATGTTAATTTCTGAGCTTATAAAAGAGACGTTAAATAAAACAGGATACACAAAAGCATTAGAATCTGAAAAAACAGCACAAGCAGAAGCAAGAATAGAAAATATTGAAGAATTTTTAACTGTTGCAATGGAATTTGAAGAAGAAATGTCAGAAAATTCATTAGAGGAATTCTTAGAAAGTATTACACTTACAAGTGATATAGATGGAATGGAAGAAAATGAGGATGTAGTAACTCTTATGACACTTCATAGTGCAAAAGGTTTGGAATTTCCAGTTGTATTTTTAGTTGGCATGGAAGAAGGGTTATTTCCAAGTTATAGATCAATTGGAGAAGAAAAAGAATTGCAAGAAGAAAGAAGACTTGCATATGTTGGTATAACAAGAGCTAAGCAATATTTATATTTAACATGTGCAAAACAAAGAACAATATTTGGTTCAACAACATGTAATAAAATATCTAGATTTATAGAAGAGATACCTAAGGAATTGCTAGATGGAGAAATAGATTTTGAAGGGAAGAATAGATATTCAAATACCAAGGAAGATATACAAACACAGTGGAAATATGGCACACATATTTCTAATTGTGGAAGTACACCTTACATTAACGAAAAACAATCTGAACCCAAATATCAATTTAGAACAGCAGATAGCTTTCTAAAAACAGTTGCAGCAAAGCAAAGTATTGATGTTGATTTATCAAGATATAAAATGGGACAAACTGTATTCCATAAAAAATTTGGAGAAGGAATAATAAACGAAATAGAACAAGAAGAAAATGATTTAAAACTAGATATAATATTTAAAAAAGTTGGACATAAACGCTTAATGGCAAAATATGCAAATTTAGAAATAATGTAAATATAATTTTAAGCCAATAAATTAAATTTTATTGGCTTAAAAATTAAGACAACAGTAATAATATTAGTGAGATAAATAAAAATTGATCTTTAACACCTTCGTTATACAAAAAAAGAATTAAACAAATTAAAAGCAAATCATCAAAGTAAAGTTTTAAACCAAAAATTTCAAAAAAATCCGAATTAAAATCTGGTTCATAGTTAGGGAATAAATTATTTTGAAGCATTTTGGTTATCACCACCCTTAAAAGGAAAAACCTCCATAACTCTACTAATGTTCATAAGTTGAATATATTGATCCACTTTATTTCTCCTGCTTTCCTTTAAATATGGTTTTAAAGATTCTAAAAGGTTGGAACGGGGATCATCTTTAATATTCATTTTATCAATAATGGATTTCATTTTCATAATAGTTTCAAAATCAATATTACCAAATCCTGAATTATTAGAATTATTTTCTGTGTTATAATCATTTGATTTATCATTATTGGAAGAATTGTTGCCAAGCATTCCCATTAAATTATTAATCATTTCAGGAGAAATATTATTTTTATCTATATTAAATTTTTCAAAAAGGTTAGATAAATCCTCATTCATTTTTAACCCACCCTATAAAGTTTTTAAAAATTAACTAATTTTATAAAAATAATACTAATATTTACTACTTATTTGTATTATTTTTATTAATCTGTTTAAAAATATCTTCTTTATTTTTAGATTGAAGAATTTTGTTAGCTTTAGCAATTCCTGCTTCTAACTGATTTTTATCCATCTTAGAAAGCATCTGCATAAGATATGCCATATCCATATTATTCATATTATTCAAAAAAATCACTCCTCTATTAAATATATGAAAAAAAACATAAAATATGTGAAAATAAATTTAGTTTGCAATATAATTAAAATCTGATATAATTAAAGAAAACTTAAGGAGGTTTTAAATGAAAGCTTTAATTACAGGAGCGTCATCCGGGATAGGAAGAGATATGGCAAAATACTTAGGGAAACAAGGATTTGACCTAATATTAGTCGCCAGAAATAAAGAAAGATTAGAAGAGGTAAAATCTGAAATAAAAACTAATGTAGAAATAATTATAATGGATTTATCATCTGAAGAAAATTGTATTAATTTGTATAATCAAGCTGGTGATATAGACATATTAATAAATAATGCAGGCTTTGGTGTTTTTGGATTATTTACAGAAACAAATATTGACAAAGAAATAGAAATGATAAAAACCAATATAGTGGAAGTACATATTTTAACAAAATTATTTTTAAAAGATATGGTAAAAAAGAATAAAGGATATATTTTAAATGTTTCATCTATTGCAGGATTTTTACCAGGACCTTTAATGTCTACATATTATTCAACAAAGTCATATGTTTTAAGATTAACACAAAGCCTACAGGAGGAATTAAGAAGGCAGAAATTAAATGTAAAATTAAGTGTTTTATGCCCAGGACCAACAGCAACACAATTTTTAGAAAGGGCAAATGTAACTTTTAAAACTAAATCTGCATCTAGTGAATATGTTGCAAAATATGCAATAGATAAGATGCTATTAGGAAAAAGAATAATAGTACCAACTTTTAAAATAAAATGTGCAAAATTTCTGTGTAAAATAATACCAGATACAATTCTGGTAAAGTTTATATATTATATACAAAAAAGAAGAAAAAATCGGCTAAAAATATTGAAAAAGTTAACATAAACTAGTATAATAAAAATAGTGATGAAAATGTCATAAAAATGTCATTTTATATAAAAAAAACGTATAAAACTTTATTCCGTAAAAGAAAAAAGCAAATAAAGAAAATATATGTAAAATAATTAGTTGACAACGAAGAAATTTAGATTTAATATGGTATTAACTGAAAGTAGGAGGAGTATGTATGTATAATAATTCAAAAACAAAATTAAAAAAGGTTGCAGTAATATTTTTAATAATAGCATTAGCTTATGTTTGCTTTATTTTAATTAGTAACAATATTATGAATGGAGCAATGCTGTTCGCAAGTGAGGAAGATGAACAACCTGTTTTAGAAGCAGAACAATTAATAAGAATGAATAGTGTGTGTGAAATTAATGGAGAAGAAAAACGTGTAATTCAAGTTCAAATTGGAACAGGAATTACATCAGAAAAATTTCCAATAAAAACAACTACTATTACACTAAACACAGATATAATAGAAGGTACATTAGAGGATATAAAAATTAGTGAATTATCTAATACCTCATATACATCTGGAAAATGGGAAAAAACTGATAATGGAAATATAATTATTACACTAACAAATGATAATGAAACAGTAGAAAATAAATTAGAAGGATTAGATTATTTATTAGTGACATATATATTCTCAAATACAGATGTAGAAACAATTAAAAAACCATTAGATAAAGTGAAGTTAGAACTATACTCAGGAGTTGTTTTGGAAAATGAATATGCACATAGCGACTTTGATTATATTGAGGGTGTAGGGCAACTTTATACACTAAATATATATAATCAAGATATACATAAACTTTCAATTGAATCATCACAAACTGAATATGTTGAAACTCTAAACCTAAATGTAAGTTATAGAAATGATATTTCTAATATAATAATAGAGGATATCTCAAATGAATTTTATAATTCAAGTAATGAGCAATATGATGAACCAGTTCTAAAATATAAGAAAAGTATGTTATATAAAAAGGCTTTAAGTGTACTATTAGGTGATGAAGGGAAATTAACAATTACAGATACTAAAACAAATAAAATACTTGTAGAATTAACAGGAGACATTTTATCTAATTTAACTAATGATGTGAAAACGGAGCAAAAATTTATTAATGAGGATACTGAGGAAGAAGAAGTAAGAAGTAATATATTAGCAACTGACAATACAGTTGAAATAGAGTATTTGGTTGATGTTACAAATATAAAAGTAGAATTAACAAATATAAGAGAACAAAGTGGAAATTTAATAGAACTATCTGATTATATAATAGTAAATACAAAAAATATTTCAAATATCAATGATATAGACAGCTTAAGTTATTTACAGGAAAATATAAAATATATAATTGATGGAACAGAAAAAACGGCAGAAAGTAAAATTACATTTAAAGATACAATAACAAAAGCTGATTTAACAATTGATAATACAGAATGGGTTGTTGGAGAGGCAAATAAAGTAAAATATACAATAACATTAGATACATCAAGCGAAAAAACAGATTTGTTTGAAAGTCCAATGTTTTTAATTGAACTTCCAACAAGTGTAGAAAGTGTAAACACACAAAAAAGTAAGTTTGTTGTAAATAATGATGGTGGAGCATTTTATAATAAAAGAGTATTTGTAACAACAATACTTGGTAAAAAAGTTGTAGCAGTTGTTCTTGAAGGTGCTCAAACAGAAGAATCAATTGCAAATGGAGATACAACTATAGATATAACATTGGAATTAAATGTTGCAGATGGTTCAACAGTTGGAGTAGAAACAACAAATTTATATTATCAAAATAGTAAAACAACACAGTATGAAAGTGGAAAAAGCTTTGATTCAATTTCTGTTACAGTTAATATGGTTTTAGAAAGCGAACCTCAAGATGAAATAGAAGAAGAAACAGAAAAAGAGATAATATTAAATTTCACTAGCTCTGTTGGTGAGGAAGGAGCAATTCTAGAAGAGCAGGAATTCTATTATGATGTATATATACACCATTCTGAAAGTGAGCCAATAAATGATTTAACTTTAGTTGGAACTTTACCAGAGGGCGTTACAATTAAGCAAATAATAGAAGTTGACCCCAATACTGGTGAGGAAGCAGAAATAGAATATAGTTACAACCAAGATACAAGAGAGATTTCATTAAATATTGATGAGATAATAGGCACAAATGTGGAAGATGAAAATGCAATTTGTGGGGATAAACACTATAAATTTATTTTAAAAACAGACAAATTACCAGACGGAGAAGATTCTAAAATAATTAGTTGTTTTGTTAAACTACTTCAGGATGACAAGGTTTTAGCTACATCAAATGAAGTAATAAATACAATAGGAATGTATGGAATAAAAATTACCACCGAAGAATTGCCTCAAAGTATTAATGAATTAGATAAAATAACATTAAATTTAAAAATTGAAAATACAGGGGATTTGGATTCTGAAAAGATATCAATTAATATAAACATTCCAGATGAGATTTCTATGGAAAAATACAAGATAACAATATTAACAGAAGATGGAGAAGAAAAAAATCAAATTGAGGGTTCAGTATATGGAGATTATAAAATGGATTATATAGTAATAGAACCACACACAATATATAATTTACAATTAGAAGGTAATGTAAATTATATAAAAGAAAATAAGCAAATTACTATAGATGGTACAGTTAATGATCAAAAAATTTCTTGGACAACTGAGCTTATAAATGTTACAGATGATGACCCAATAAACCCAGATGATCCAACAAATCCAGATGATCCAACAAATCCAGATGATCCAACAAATCCAGACGATCCAACAAACCCAGATGATTCAGAAAATAAAACAGAAGGATTTGATCTAAGTTTAAACCAATATTTAACAAAAGCAACAGTTACAAATTCAAATGGTACTACAACATATGATTATGAAGATACAAACTTTGCAAAAATAGAGATACATTCAAAGCAAATGAACGGAAGTAAGGTAACACTTGAATATAAAATAGTAATAAAAAATGAAGGAACCATTGCAGGTTATGCAAGGAAAATAGTAGACTATATACCAAAAGATTTAATATTTAATGTAGAAGATAATGCTGATTGGTATATGGCAGAAGATGGTAATTTATATTCAACTAAATTCATGAATAAAAAACTAGAACCAGGAGAAACAGTAGAATTAAGTTTAGTTGTTGAAAAACAAATGACAAATGAAAACGTAGGAACAATAACTAATATAGCAGAAATTTATGAAGCAACAAATGATGATGGTGTAGAAGATGTAAATTCAATACCAGGAGATAAAATAGAAGGACAAAATGATATGAGTAAAGTGGAGGTACTTATAGTTACAAGTACTGGTACTATAATATTATATACTACGCTTTCAATATTAGTTATCGCAATAATAGGATTTGGCTTTTACAAAATAAGAAAAATTACATTAAGTAAAAGGGGGAACTAAAATGAAAAAAATAACTAGAATAATATGCTTTATATTATTTATATTAACTCTTTTTACAAGTATTTCTTATGCTGGTGGAGAATACTGTGTGGCGGGGAATGTTTTAAGATATTCCAATGCTAACTATCATGAAGTTGGAGTAGTAAGAACTTTACCTGCACCATATTCTGGCGCTATAGGTTCAGATTTTGACAATGATTATGCTAAGGACTATATATTATCATCAACAGATTACTCAGAAGAAGAAAAACAATTAGCATATTATTGTGCAATTGGTGATGAAAATGGTGTAGCAAATGAATTATATTATAAAGCAATGGAATATCAAAATCAAAAATTAATTGAAAAAAATGATTTGCTTTCTTTAACAGAAGGAGAAGATGCAAAAACATTTGTTAGTGAAGGAAAATTTGTATATGGTCCAATATATCTTATTTATCCATTTGGAGAAATAGAAAATGAGGAAAGAAGAACATGGGCAGGTGCGTATTATACATTTTGTGATGAAGAAGGAAACAATATTTCAGATATTGTAGACCTATGTGTAGAACAAGATGGAAAATATGTTGAAGTGTCATCAACCTATACAACCTCAGGAACAAAACAGGGATACTATAAAATTACATCAGGGGAATATTCAGGTGCTAAACTTTATATATCAACATCAAATAGACAACTTGTAAAAGTATATATGAGAGTATGTGCTTTCCAAAAAGTTAGAACAGCGGAAGTTGTACGTTTAGAAGGAACAGCAACATTATCATCAGGATATTGGTTTTGTGATGCATGTAGAGCTAAAGGTATAGTTAAAGGAGGAACAATTTATTCAAGGGATTATACTACATATTCACGAGGTAAAACTGCACCATCATATCCAGGAACACCAACATGCGATGTTTGTGGTGGAGCTTGCCAATATACAGGATCTAATTTTGCATATACTCATGTTTCAGGCGGAGGGCATAGATGGAATTCTATGAGTTATTGCACATATTGTGGTTGTCAACGTATGGGTGCAAGTACTAATTGCCCTGTAAATAGAGGTACAGTAATACGATATTATAATTATTATTTTGATTACCATAAGCATGAAACTATATCAGCATGTGGAAAAATACAACAAACCTATAAAGAAGGAGTACAAATTGGTAGTTGGAGATGTGGACAATATCATAATGGAGGTACTTTTACATCACAACCTTTGGAAAGGGTTGATGAAAAAGAGGTTATTGAGGAATATTTTGATGAAATTGAAGTAGAAATTGAATTAGGTTCAACAATTGAGATTACAAAAAACTGGACAGATTATGATAATCAATATAATATAAGACCAGAAAGGTTATATTTCAATGTATATAGAAGTTTAGACCAAAAAAATTGGCAGTTACTTACTGAAAATGAGGATTATGTTGTAACAATTGAAAATAAGGTGGATAATACTTGGAAAATATTAATTTCAGGTCTATTAAGGGTAGATGATAATGGAAATGAATACTACTTTAAAGTTGAAGAAAAAGATACACCATATTTTAATCCAGACAAAACAGAATATTATCCAACAAGATTTGATGATAATCCTGCAATATGGTATATGACAATAAACAATACATTAAAACATATAAATATGAGTGGATATGTATGGCTTGATGGACAAACAGGAATAAAACCAGCAGTTCCAAACAATGGAATAATGGATAATGGAGAAACAAAATTTGAAAATATTGTGGTCTACTTATATCAAGAAAAACCAAAAACACAAAATGGACAGGCATTGCCACAAGCTGGACAAAAAGTACATATAGCTACAACAGTAACAGATAAAAATGGATATTTTAAATTTGAAGATTATGAAATAGGATTATATTATGTAGAATTTTATTATGATGGTATTCACTATGAAGATACTATTAAAGTTGATGCAAGTGGAACACAGGTTGTTTCTAGAGCATTTGAAGATATTAGTAATATGGGAAATACTGCAAATAGAAGAAATCAATTTAATGCAAGATTTGCAACTATTACATATAATAAATCAAATGACGGAACTACATTAAATTATGACTATACAGATAGAAAATCTACATTAATTACAAATGATGATAATGCAACAACAATTAAAAAAGAATTCCAAATGACAGCAGAAACACCAATAGAATTAATTAAGGTTGATACAGGAAACCTAAATTTAGGTTTAGTAAACAGAGGAACAGATATTGCATTATCTACAGATGTATATGATGCAAAAGTAACAGTAAATGGACAAGTTACAGATTATACATATAATAGACAAGATAATAATATACAAATAGGAACAAAAGAAACTCAGGAAGATGTTTCATATAATTTAAATTTATATACATCTGATTATAACTATAGAATAAGAGACTATGTAAATACTCAAGATTTCCAAGAAAAGGATTATATAAATGATGCAAATTCAGGAATAAAATCTGGCGATGAATTAAGAGTATATGTTACATATGAACTAAACTTACAAAATCAAAGTAGTAAAACTACAAGAATAAATGAAGTAAAATATGTTTATGATGAAAAATATACATATGTAGGACTTCAAGGAAGTAACTATAATGTTCAAAATTCTGGAAATGTATTAACAATTAATTTAGATGGCTTATCATTAAATGATGGAGAAACAAAAACACTATATTTAATATTTGAACTAGAAAAAGTTGACAATGCTGTTGCTTTAGGAGAGTTTTCTAATAAAGCAGAAATTACATCATATTCTACAGACGAAGGATTAATAGATGTTGACTCACAACCAGGAAACTTTATTAATAAAAATCAAATTGAAGATGATAGTGATACAGCAGGTGGATTAACAGTTAGTGTACCATCAGATTTAACAAGAAAACTTACAGGTAAAGTATTTGATAATAGTAATGGACAAAGCAGTGTAAATGATGTAATTGTTCAATTAATAGAGCTAAAAACTGTAAATGGAAAAGTATTTGAATATATTTGGCAAGAAACAGTTTCAGGAACAGATAAAGGAATAAGACTAACTGCAGATGGAACAGCACTTGAAACATATTCATATAATAAATCAGATGGATATTATGAATTCATTGGATTTATTCCAGGAGATTATATTGTAAGGTTCATATATGGTGATGGAACAACTTATGATATGACAGGAAATGTAATAAAATATAATGGACAAGACTATAAATCAATTGCTGATAACAACTATAAGGCAGAATGGTATAATAGTTCAACATATGCTGAAGGTGCATCTGTCGCAAGAGATAATGAAGCAAGAAGATTAGAAACAATGGCTTATTCTGTAGAAATTGATGCAGAAAAAGGTGTATTACTAAAATTATTAAATAATCTTACAGTAGATGGTTTGAATGAAACTGAAAAAGAAATAATAATTGAAACATATAATAAATATTATGGAACAACTATTACACAAGTAACAGATGATATTATAAATCAATTATTAAAAGAACAGGTATTAAAAAATACTTGGATGTGTGCGGAAACATCTAAAATAAAAGTTGCAATTGATACAGAAACAATAACAAATACAAGTACAACAACATCTGTAAATGGAATAACTAAAAGTTATGTAAATAATATTAATAATATCAATTTAGGATTAGAGTTAAGGCCAGTGACAAAAATAGAATTAAAGAAATATATAACTGGATTCAAATTAGTTGCATCAAATGGACAAACATTAGTTAATGCATATATTGATGTAAATGAATATTTTAATAATGCAGATGATATTAGTAATAAAGTTGAAGGCTTAAAAGATAATGTAACAATACTAAATAATATATGGCAATATGAAGTTGTACCAACAGATATAAATACAATTGTAGATGGTGCAAACTTAGAATTTGAATACACATTAGCTGTAAGAAATACAGGTGATACAGATTATTTAAGTGCTGAACTTGCAAATATATATAATACAAGCGATGTAGAAACATATATAAATACATTAACAAACAGAGCTGCACAAATAAAAGGTTATATAAGAAACAACACATATAAAACACAAATAGGAAATTCTGTAGGAAATAGCTACTATGTTGGTGGAAATGGTGAAGCAAAAGTATTAACAGAAGTAACAAGCATAAGAGACTATATTAACAATGACTTAACATTCGTTTTTGAATATGAAGGCAAAGTTGAAATAGATGAAGATGCACCAAAAACTCACCGTATATTAAGAGACGATTATAGTATGCAAGAAGCAACAATTGATACTATATTAAGAACTACAGAAAGTACAGGAAAAATGGATAATGCTGATGATACTAGAAACATAGTAATGTATACAGTAACATTAGGAAAAAATCCAATTTCATCAACAGGAAATTTAAGTTTTGAAAATTATATAGCTGAAGTAATGAGTTATACAAATGCTGCTGGTAGAAGAGCAATGACTTCAACTCCAGGAAATGCTGAAATAATAGATCATGAATATAGAGAAGGAAAATCACATGAGATAGATGAGGCAGATACAGGTAGAATACAAATAGGTGTTGCAACAGGTGATGACGAGACAACAAATTATATTATAATAATTGCTGTTGCAGGAGGAATTGCATTAGTAGCTATTGGAGCATATATAGTAAAAAAATATTTTCTAAAATAAGATGAAAATAAAAAATCGGGAAGTTTTCTTTCCG
>CALXUH010000010.1 GCA_944391645.1 uncultured Clostridia bacterium
TATTAGACATGGGAGAACCTGTAAAAATATATGATTTAGCAGTGTCATTAATAAAATTAACAGGTTTAGAACCAGAAGTAGATGTACCAATAAAAATAACTGGATTAAGACCAGGAGAAAAATTGTACGAAGAGCTTTTAATGAAAGAAGAAGGATTAACACAAACAGAACATAACAAAATATTTATAGGGAAGCCATCACAAATAACAAATGAAGAATTAGAAAATAAAATAAAAGTATTACAAGAACTTGTAGAAAATGAAAATGTAGACATTAGTAATATAAAACAAACAATGAAAAAAATAGTTCCAACATATAAAGAAGCAAAACAGGAACAAAAAGCAGTAAAAAAATCAGAGAAAACAAACATAGAAGGGAAAAAAATAAAAACACTAGTAAATAGTGTAAATAGAACTAAAAAAAATAATAAATTAAAAATAGAGGTAGGGTAAAATGGAGAAAAAGATACTTTTATCTTCACCACATATGTCTGATGAAGGTTATGAAAAAAATTATATAAAAGAAGCTTTTGATACAAATTGGATAGCACCTCTTCGGAGAAAATGTAAATAAATTCGAAGAAGAACTTACTGAACACGTAAAAATAAAAGCTGGAGTTGCGTTAGCTTCTGGTACTTCAGCTATTCATATGGCATGTAAGGCTGTGGGCATAACAAGTAATGATATAGTTTTTTGCCAAAGTTTAACATTCTCTGCATCAGTAAACCCAGTAATTTATCAAAATGCAACACCTGTTTTTATAGATAGTGAAGAGGAAACTTGGAATATGGATCCAAAAGCATTAGAAAAAGCTTTTGAAAAATATCCTAATCCTAAAGCAGTTATAGTAGTTCATTTATATGGAAATCCTGCCAAAATTGAAGAGATAAAAACAATATGTGATAAACATAATGTACCACTTATTGAAGATGCTGCAGAAAGTTTAGGAGCAACTGTTAATGGTAAACAGACAGGAACATTTGGAAAATTTGGCATATATTCATTTAATGGGAACAAAATAATTACAACGAGTGGCGGAGGAATGCTTGTATCTTCAGACAAAGAAAAAATAGAAAAAGTTAGATTTTGGTCTACACAAAGTAGAGAGCCTGAAAGACATTATGAGCATAAAGAAATAGGGTATAACTATAGAATGAGTAATATTTGTGCAGGAATTGGAAGAGGACAATTAAAAGTATTAGACAAAAGATTAGAGAAAAAGAGAGAAATATATAATAAATATAAAGAAGAATTTAAATGTATAAAAGATATAACAATGCAACCAATACCTGTAAACACAGAGCCAAACCATTGGTTATCTGCAATTATAATAAACAAAGGCTCAAAAGTTAAGCCATTAGATATAATTTTAGCATTAGAAAAAGAAAATATAGAATCAAGACCAATATGGAAACCTATGCATATGCAACCAGTTTTTAAAAATTATGATTTTATTAAAATAAAAAAAGAAGGAAGCGTATCGGAAGAAATATTTGAAAATGGAGTGTGTTTACCAAGTGATACAAAAATGACTAAGGAAGAGCAAGAAAAGGTAATTGAAATAATAAAAGGTGTATTCAATAGAAAATAATACGAAAGGTGAATTTTATGTATAAAAAATATATAAAAAGAATAATCGACATAATATTGAGCTTATTGGCATTAATTATATTGAGTCCACTAATTATTATTATAGGAATATCAGTTAGAATAAAAATAGGAAAGCCAATAATTTTTAAACAAAAAAGACCTGGAAAAAATGAAAAAATATTTATCTTATATAAATTTAGGACAATGACAGAGGAAAAAGATGAATATGGGAATCTACTTCCTGATGAAAAAAGATTAACAAAATTTGGAAAATTTTTAAGAAGTACAAGCCTAGATGAATTACCAGAGTTATTTAATATATTAAAAGGTGATATGAGTATAGTTGGGCCAAGACCTTTACTGGTTGAATATTTACCATTATATAATGAAAAGCAGAAACACAGACACGATGTAAGACCTGGATTAACAGGCTTAGCTCAGATAAATGGTAGAAACTCTATAACGTGGAATAAAAAATTTAAAGAAGATATAGAATATGTAAACAATATTACATTTATGCTTGATGCAAAAATAGTTTTTAAAACAGTTGCTAAGGTAATAAAAAAAGAAGGAATAAATCAAGATGAAAATACAACAATGAAAAAATTTACTGGTAATGAAAAAGGGGAGAAAAATGAATAAACAGGTAGTAATAATTGGTGCAGGAGGTCATGCAAAAGTTATTGCAGACATTATAATAAAATCTCAGGACATACTGTTAGGTTTTTTAGATGATAATAGACAAAAGGGAGAAAAAATAATAAGTGATTATAATGTAATAGGAAATATATCAGAATGTGTGCTCTTGCAGGAAAAGTACAAAAATGTTGAATTTATTATAGGTATAGGGAACAACCAGATAAGAAAAAATATCTCAAAAAAATTTGGTAGTATAAAGTATTATACAGCTATTCATCCAAATTCTCAAATTTCATTAGGGGTATCAATTGGAGAAGGGACTACAATTATGGCTAATGCATGTATAAATGCATCAAGTAAAATAGAAAAACACTGTATTATTAACACAGGAGCAATAATAGAACATGATAATGTTATACATGATTATGTTCATATATCTCCTAATGTATCTTTGGGTGGAACAGTAGAAGTAGGTGAAAATACACATATAGGAATAGGAGCTGTAGTAAAAAACAATATTAAAATTTGTAATAATTGTATTATAGGAGCTGGGGCTGTAGTAGTAAAAGACATAAAAGAAGAAGGAACTTATATTGGAATTCCCGCAAGGAAAGAGGAAATTTTGTGAAAAAAATTTGGATATTAAACCATTATGCAACAGATATGTATAAAAACCATGGAGGAAGGCATTATTATTTTAGTAAATACTTAAAGAAAAATGGATATCTACCCACAATATTTTGTGCAAATACATATCATAATAAAAATGAAGTTATAAATACACTATCAAAAAAATATTTAATTGATTATTGTGATGACATACCTTTTGTATTTATAAAAACAATACCATCAATGGGTAATGGCATAAAAAGAATTCTTAATATGCTATTATTCTATCATAACATTATTCATAATTCTAAAAAAATTGAGAAAGAAATAGGAAAGCCAGATATAATACTAGCATCTAGCGTACATCCATTAACTATGGCTGCAGGAATAAAGATAGCTAGAAAGTATAAAATACCATGTATTTGTGAAATTAGAGACTTATGGCCAGAAGCAATTTTTAGCTTTGGTAAATTAAAAGAAAATAGTATTTTAGGTAAAACCTTGATAAAAGGAGAACACTGGATATATAAAAATGCGGATGCATTAATATTTACAAAACCAGGAGATACAGATTATTTAAAAGAAAGAAAATGGACAACTATACAAAATGGAGATATTGACCTAAACAAATGCTATTATATAAATAATGGTGTAGATATAGAAACATATGATAAACTAACAAAAAATAAAATAGAAGATGAAGATTTAGATAACACTAAATTTAATGTAGTTTATACTGGAACAATAAGACCTGTTAATAATGTAGGGAATCTTTTGGATACAGCTAAATTATTAATAGAAGATAAAGATATACAATTTTTAATATATGGAGAAGGAAACCAACTAGATGAGTTAAAACAAAGAGTAAAAAATGAAAACATTATAAATGTAAAATTAAAAGGATATGTTAAAAAACAAAATATTCCATATATATTAAGTAATGCCTCTGTAAATGTTTTAAATTATTCACAAACACTATATAACTGGAAAAGAGGAAACAGTTCAAATAAATTATTTGAATATATGGCAAGTGGGAAGCCAATTATATCAACAGTAAAAATGGGATATGATATAATAGAAAAATATAATTGTGGAATATCATTAGACGAAAATACTCCTGAAGAGTTAAGTAAAAAAATTTTGTATATAAAACAAATGAGTAAAGAGGAGTATTTAAAATATTGTTCAAATGCAAGAAAAGGTGCTTTAGATTTTGACTTTAAAAAATTAACGGAAAAATTAATTAGTGTTATAGAAGGAATAAAATGAAATGAAAATCAATAATTTTATAAAAATTATAAATGAATATGGATTGTCATGGTGCTTTTATAGAGGAATATATATAGTAAAGTTGAAACTCCTTAGAAAAAATAAAAACTTTTGGAAATTATTTGAGAAAAAAATCTATATCAAAAATATAAATATTTTTGATATAGATACAAAACGTTTAGAAAATTTTTTTAATAAAATAGATATGAAATATAAGAATGAAATAATAGAAAAAGCAGATAAAGCAATTGAAGGAAAAATATATGCATTTTCTAAAAACTTGCTAGATTATGGGAATCCTATAAAATGGAATTATAATCCTATAACAAAGAAGGAAGTTAATAACAACATAATGTGGTTTAAAATATCAGATTTTAATGATGAAGTAGGGGATATAAAATTAATATGGGAACCGTCAAGATTCTGCCACTTGTATTTATTTAGTAGAGCATATATTATAACTAAAGATATAAAGTATTATAAAGCTTTTTCAGAACAAATAAAACAATGGAAAGAACATAATAAGTATCCATATGGTGTTAATTACAAATGTGGGCAGGAATCTGCTATAAGAATGATAAATATATTAATGAATTATTCTTTTTTTAAAAATTACAACTTAACAAATGAAGAAGACAAAAAGAATGTACAGGAAATTATAGAAGGAAGTTATAGAAAGCTATTATCTAATTTTTTCTATGCAGAGAAATGTATTAAAAACAATCACACTATTTCAGAACTTATAGGATTAATAATTGGCTCATGGTGTGATGACAATGATAAGAGAATAAAAAAATATTATAAAAAATTGAAAAAACAGTTAGAAAATCAATTTAAACCTGATGGTGGATATATACAATATTCGTTTAATTATCAAAGATTAGTTTTTCAACAAATAGAGATTTTATTTAAAATAGAGGATAAAATTAATATTAAAATAGAAAACAAATTAAAAGAATTAATATACAAATCGGTTATGCAGTTATACCAACTGCAATCTTGTGATGGCATACTACCAAATTATGGTTCAAATGATGGGGCTTTAATTATACCAGTAACATGTGCACACTATAGAGATTTTTCACCTACAATACGGAGCATTATATGCATTTATAACTGATAAAAGATTATATAATAATAATATATATGATGAGGAGCTAGTTTGGTTTGGTAAAGGTGATGTACATACTAATGTAAACTTAGATAAAGTATCAAGTCAATTTACCTATTCAGGCTTATATTCATTAAGAAAAAATGCCAATTATATGATGATAGTATGTAATAATGTGGATCATAGGCCATCACAAATGGATGGACTACATTTTGACCTTTGGTATAAAAATTTTAATATATTATGTGATAGTGGAACATATTCATACGCAAATGATTATGATAAAGAGTTTACGATGACAAGAAATCATAATACTATACAAGTTGAAAATATAGAACAAATGAAAAAAACAGGGCAATTCCTATGTTATGACTGGATAAAATGTAAAACAATAAAAGCAGGTAAAAATGAATTTAGCGGAATTTTAATTTCAAATAATGGTAAATATATGCATAAAAAAGATATAGAAGTTACAAA
>CALXUH010000011.1 GCA_944391645.1 uncultured Clostridia bacterium
ATTAAGAGTTTTTAGACATACAGGGTCAATAAAAAATTTTTTTACAACATATGATTTAGTGTCATTTAATAAGAAAGTTGGAGAATATATAGAAGATGATGGGGGAGAACTTGGGCTAAGAAAAAATATGTATTATTTTATAGAACATGATAATAATTTTGAAGATTTTGGAGAAGGTCATACATATATAAAAATGGCTTTGGTGCTGTTGCCTACCAGTTGGTCTTTTGGAATTAAACCAAGTGATTTTGCAGTAACAATGGGTAAAGCAGTACAACCATCCACAGTAGGATATAGTGTACACCCAACATTATTTGGAGATGTATATGCTAATTTTGGATTCCTAGGATTTTTAATGGGAATTTTTTGGGCAGTTTATGTACATATTATCGATAAAATAATTATAAAAACAAAACCAGTATTAAGATTACCAATATCGCTAATTTGCGGAATGATTTATGCAATTCAGGCCAGAGGTTCCGTATATAATGCATTCTCATGGTTAGTGTATGGAGTGATCATTGCAATACTGATATATTATATATATAAAATAGCATACAATACAGTATCAAGGAGAGATTAGGTAAAAATGGAAAAAGAAAAAATAATCTTAATAGTTTCACATTGTCCAGATGCATTGATAAATAAAAGAATAAATTTATTAAAAAAAGAATATAAAGTAATTGTGCTATATAATGAGAGAGGTAATATAAATTTTAATTTAATAGAAGATGTGGATTATATTAAATTAAACAGTAGATTTGAAAATGGTAAATTCCTATCTAGGATAGTAAAACTAATTAATATTAGAAAAGATGTGCAAAATATAATACATAAAATAAATCCGTCAATTCTATATGCTTTTAGATTAGACATGCTTTGGTTAACTGTAAGTAATAATACAAAACGAAGAAAAATAATATATGAAGTAGCAGATTTACATAACATAGTAATAAATAATTCAAAAAATAAAATCAAAGTAATTGCAAAGGTAATAGTTAAATGGATAGAAAAAAAAATGTGTAAATATGTAGATATTTTAAGTATTACCTCAGAGATGTTTTTTGATATTTATTTTAAGAATTTTATAGAAGCTGAAAAAGTTATATATATGCCTAATATACCAGACCTACAGTATTTCAAGGAATATAAAAAAGTAAATAAAGAAGAATTTACCATTGGATTTATTGGTGTAGTAAGATATAAAGAACAAATGAAAATGTTGATGGAAGCAGCTAAAAATGCCAATATTAACGTACTCTTTGCTGGACGTTCGCAAGATGATGAAATAAAAAAATTTGCAAAAGAAAATAGTTTTATAGAGTATTATGGAGAATATAACTATTCTACTGATATTGCAAATTTATATTCAAAATGTGATTGCATATATTCTGTTTATGATACTAGATTTAATAACGTAAAATATGCATTACCTAATAAGTTGTATGAATCTATATATTGTGAATTACCAATAATAGTAGCAAAAAACACCTATTTATCGCAACTAGTACAAAAATTAGGAGTGGGATGTAGTGTATCAGATAATAATGCTGAAGAATTAAAAAATACTATAATTAAATTAAAAGATAATAAAAAGTTTTATAATGAAATTGTATTAAATTGTAAAAAAAATAAAAGAGATATTAATCTAGAAAAATATAATAATGAATTTTTAAAAAAGATAAAGTTTATAGATAAAAAGAAAGGTTAAAGTGTTTATATAATGTTAAAAGAACTATTAGAAAAAACCAAGAATAATGAAATAGTTATGAGAATAGCCAAAGCATTATTCTTTGGCATATCAGGAGCGGCAGGAGCCAAGGCATTATTGATGATAATAAATTTATTAATTGCAAGGATTGTATCAAATCAAGATTATGGAGTATATTCACTACTGAATAATACCGTACAAACATTTGTACTTTTCGCTGGAGCTGGAATTGGAATAACTTTAACTAGATATACGGCATTATATCAAAATAAAGACAAAGAAAAAGCGGGGTATATGATAAAGACATTAGCATTAGTAAATATAGTACTATCTGCTATCATAGCTATAATTATTGTAGTCTTTTCAGATTATATATCTCAATTACTAAGTAAGGAAATAGATATATCAGTATATATAAAAATAATATCAATAACTATTTTTTTTAGTTCATTAGCTTTATTATGGCAAAGTGTATTACAAGGATTTGAGGAATTTAAAAAAATAGCAAAAATACAGATAATGTCTCATATTATAGTATTAGTTACAAGCGTAATAATAACTACCATATGGAAACTAAATGGTGCTGTTATTTCAATGCTATTATTGCAATTATTGTTATTTATCTTTAATATAACTACTGCAAAAAAAGTATGTAACAATAAAAAAATAAAGTTAAATATTAATGTAAATGAAGAAGTTAAATATGCTATAAAAAATGTTTCTATTCCAGCATTTTTATCTAGCATATTTGTAAATCCTATAATTTGGATTACAAATTTCATGTTTATAAAAAAGTTTGGATATGAAGAGTTTGCAGGATTTTCAATATGTTTGCAATGGATGTATATAGTTAATTATATACCACAACAATTAAATCAAGTAAAACCAATTTATACACAATTATATGATTCTGGACAGATAAATACAATGAAAAAAACAGTTGGTAGGTTAACTATGTTTTCAATATTGTTGGTAGTAATGGTTGTAATGATATTAGGAATAATGAGAAATTTTATTTTAAATTTATATGGTGAATTTTATACAACATTTGGAAATACATTTATTATATTGTTAATAACAAATATTTTTATTGTTATACAATCTCAAAATTTTAGTGTGTTTCAAGCAATAGGAGAATTTTGGAAATGCTTAATACTTAATGGAATATGGGCTATTTCGTTTCTTGTTGCTTTTGCCATATTATACAATAAAGGGTCAGTTGGTTATGCTACTGTTTATTTAATATCATATTTGATATATTCAATAGCATCATGCAAAGAATTAAATAAAACATTGAAAAAACATAATAAGGAGGAAGTTAAATGAATGCAGTAAATTTTTATAGAATTGGGAACTGGTTCTATAAGAGAAAAATTCCAGTTGTTCCGAAAATAATGCATGGTATAATATTTATGATATTTAATTCGCATATACCATCGAGTTGTATAATTGGAAAAGGAACAAAATTTGCATATGGTGGAATTGCAACTGTAATACATGGAAAAACAGTTATAGGTGATAATTGTATTATAGGAAGTGGGGTAACTATAGGTGGAAATAAACATGGAGTAAATGTTCCTGTTATAGAAAATAGATGTTATATAGCAACAGGAGCTAAAATATTTGGAGAAATAACTATAGGGGAAGGAAGTTTTATAGGAGCAAATGCTGTGGTAACAAAAAATATTCCACCTAAAAGTTTAGTAGCAGGTATACCAGGAAAAGTAATTAAAGAAAACATCAATATAAATGATTATAGTATATATATAAAGTAATTAATTGAATAAGGAGGAAGCAAAAAAATGAAAATTAACGTAATAGGATTAGGTTATATAGGATTACCAACAGCATTAATGATGGCGTCAAAAGGACTTGAAGTAATTGGAACAGATTATAATAAA
>CALXUH010000012.1 GCA_944391645.1 uncultured Clostridia bacterium
ATGAACAAAAAACAAATGAAAGAAATTGAAAATTTACAAAAATTAAAAGAAAGTGGAGCACTAACAGAGGATGAATTCAAAGTAGAAAAAGACAAAATATTAAATGCAAATGTAACAATAAATCAAAACTTAGGTAATGTAAAAAATAAAGCACCTTTTATAATATTAGGAATGGTTGCATTAGTTATTATTGGAATAATAGTTTTTTTGTTAATAAAAAATAAATCTATAGAGCCGGCATTATCTTTAACAAAGGAACCTAGTTCTGGAAATGATAACCAAGTTAGCATTGATAGTAGTAGCAATATACAGGCTGGTCATATAAGCAACATAAGTTTTGGCAATTATAATTCTAATGATGAAAATTTTAATGAAACTCAAAAAAATATAATTGCATATTTTAACAATAATTATATGCATTTCTCATCAAGAGATTCTCAAAAATATCCCCAAATGTATAAAGGGGCAAAAGTTTGTACATATGTGAGAGTTGTAAAGGTTTTAAAATCAACAGATGAAGAATATGAAGTTGTAGCGGCAGATTTAAGCCAAGATGGCTGGAAAGCATTCTATACATCTGTAGATGAAATACCAACTGGAAACATTATTTGTATAAAAGGGAAACAATTAGATGAAAGATTATTGGGTGGAGAAAAAATTTATGTTTATGGTACATATATAGATACCGAAAACAAAGAGATTGACGGTAAATCATATATGGTTTCTAATATGATGGCAGATTTTATACAAGGATTTCATTATGATAGTTCCGACAGATATGAACTACTTGATTCAAAATATTCTTTCGAAGTTATTAAAAATATTGCAGAATATATTTTTGGTACTGACATTAAAGTATCAAAAGATACAGCAGAATATCCGGAAGAAGGTCAAGAAATAAATTATTATAATGTAATATTAGATGATCAGTCAAATTTAAATTTTAAATCATTTGATATGTATGATGATCAAGGTTTAATTGTTTATGATAATGAGGATAACAATTTAGACATAAATACTACAAAAAAACTTTTTATATCAGCAGATTTTCAACATTATATAGTTTCAACATATGATGACAATACAAAACACGTATATATCGATTATTTTGATAGAAACCGCAATAAATTATGGTCAAGGGAATTTGATTATAAATCGACAAAGTCATATATTAGTCCAATGGATTATAGTAATGATACTCTTGTATGTGTTATAGATAATGATTTACATATAATTGATTTGAATACAGGAAAAGATAAAGTTGATTCTGTAATAGTTGGTGAAAAAGTTAAAGTTTTAATGATAAATGATGGAATTATACTTATTGGAGATAATAGTAAAGATACTATTATGAAAGTTGACTATTCTGGAAATATTATATTTAAGAAAGATGTTACATTTGATGGGCAACTTAGAAATGTTGATTATTCACAAATACAATTAATTAATGATAAATTAACAATTTTCTTAAGCGCAAATATGGAATCAAGCCCATATGTTGCATATAAGATTCTACTTATGAATAAAGATGGAGAAATAGAAAGCATTAGCAGTGATTTAACATATGATTTCTAAATAATATTCAAGTTATAGATTAGTTTGAAATACAACTAATCTTTTATATTTTATAAAATAGTTATAAAATTTATCATGTTTGTATAAAAAAATGTATATATAGATTCTCATTAATATTTAGTTAAATATATTTGAAATTTTGATGCATTAAAATGAGTTTTAAGCTGTTTTTATATTTAACTAATATAACTTGTCAGCTATATATAAAGCTAATTATTGATTTAGGTATCTTTTATTAAAAGAACACTAAATTTTGTAGACATTTTGACTGAAATTAGCGAAATATATTGTTATGTAAAATAGGCAAAAAAATGTTAAAAAGCGACGCACGAGAATCGTTTTTAAGCCGTTTTTATTTTTAAAACATATAGTTTGTTGTCAGTAAAATAAGGCAAATATAGAGAAATAGGCATTTTAGAGATTTTTCAAAAAAATAATGCAAACTAATATATAAAAATATATAATAAGAAAAAATTATAGATATAAATTTAAAATTAAAATAAGTAAATAATTATAGAAATGAAATTATTTATACAAAATAAAAAAATATCTTAAAATTGATTTTAGAAGTCTATATACAAAAGAAAAGATTATAATAAGAATAAAAATAAAGTAATCTAATAGAATGTTAATAGATATAAAGCAGTCAAAAAGCCGTGAAAGTGTAATAATAGAGGTTTATGGCACTTTATATTTTTCTCCTATCTCTATTTGCACAAAACTTTTATAATGGTCGGTTTTTGGTATAAAATTTTTAGTTTCAATATACAATATATAATTTTTAAAAAAATAAAAAACTTGAATTTGGGAAATCTTTAATAATACAAGCAAAATTATATATGTTTTCAAAATATGTATAATTTTTTTATTTTTTTATACATATTTATTGAAAATGTATAAAAAATGTGATATTTTATATATATGGAGGTAAAATTATGAAATTAGAAATGTTACCATATAAAAATGTTAATTTAAAAACAAATAAAATTTTAGAACAATTA
>CALXUH010000013.1 GCA_944391645.1 uncultured Clostridia bacterium
CTTTTGCAGAGGAGTTTCTGGTGCTTGCTCAGACATTATTAGTTTAGCTATTTTTCCAACATTTGTGTTCATTCCTGTTTCAACAACAACCGCTTCTGCATGCCCGTCCAACAATAATGGTTGTTGCAAAAGCCATATTAATCATATCCCCTAATACAGCCTTACTGTCTAATATTGCTTCTGCATTTTTTTCAACGGCAACAGTTTCTCCGAGTTAGTGATGATTCCTCTACTTTTAAATTATAACTTTTTATAAGTCTTACATCTGCTGGTACATAGCATCCTGTTTCTAAATATACAATATCTCCTTTAACCAATTCTGCACTAGGAATTTGTATGATTTCTCCATTTCTTTTTACTTTACATGTCGGAGCTGACATCTTTTTTAATGCTTCTAGTGACTTTTCTGCTTTACTTTCTTGCACCACTCCCATAATAGCATTTAAAACAACAATTCCAATTATTATTATAGAATCAATATATTCATTACTTTTTTGCATATAAGATAGCACTGCTGAAATAATCGCAGCTATTATTAATACAATAATCATAAAATCCTTAAATTGGTTTAAAAATTTTATGATTATATTGCTTTTTTTACCTTCTACTAATTCATTTCCTCCATATTTCTCTTTTCTTTTTATAACCTCTTCATAGCTGAGACCCCTCTCAAAATTTGTTCTTAATTTTCTTCTAACATCCTCTTTTTTTAAAGTATGCCACATAAAATTCCACTCTCCTTTTTTATAATTTTATGCTTGTACTTAAAATTTATAACTTATAATTTATTGAATTTAAAGATTGTCTATAATTATAGATAATCTGGCTCTAAACTTATATCATAAAATATCTTTTGGGAATTTGATTCCAAGGCAAAATTTCATTATGTGTTTTTATGTTGTTTTCCACTATTGTCTATAGTATAATTGTCCTTGTAAATTAATTCTGATACTGGAACAATAGAATATCCTTTTTCTTTTATTTTACTTATTATTTCATCTAAACTTGAGGCTGTATTTTCAGTTCCATTATGAATTAAAATTATACTTCCATTTTCCAATTTTGGTTCTATTCTTTCCCACATTTGTTCTCCGAGTAATTCCCTTATAATCTAATGTATCTATTGACCATTGTATTGTGATATGATTTAATGAATTTGCAGCTTCTATTACTGTATTATTATATTCACCATATGGTCCTCTATAAAGTTTTGTTTCTTCACCTGTTATACTTTTTATTAACTCAGAACATTTTTGTATCTGTTCTTTGTTTTTTTCTAATGTTAAATTATTTACATGTGGATGGTTATATGAATGATTGCCAATTTCATGTCCTGCTTGATATATTTTTTTCACTGCTTCTTTATTTTTTTCTACCCAGTCTCCAACCATAAAAAATGTGACTTTTACTTTTTGATTGTTTAATGTTTGTAAAATTATATCTATATCATCTGCATTCCATGCGCAATTAATTGTAATTGCGACCTTTTTTTCATTTGTATCTACATTGTATATTGGTATTAATTTATTGTTTGTAGAAGTTAAAACAGTTTTTTCTGTACTAAATATTGATGCTGATAGAAATAAAACAACAATAGTAAATATTGTAATTATATATGACATTATTTTATCCTTATTAAAAACTAGAAACATAAAAAGTCCTCCTAAAACTTGCTAATCAATTTTATGCAAATTTTCAAAGGTTATTACAATATTTTAATTCTTTTTTTCTTATATTTACGTTATATTAGCTAAGCAAATAATTGTTATTAATTAATATAAATTGTAATTTTATGTTGACTATGGTATAATAGTATTATAAATTGGTGATTTTTAACTATATTCAAAAATGCCTATTTTTTAAAATAACTCTTATATAAGGAAGTGATTTGTATGAAATTGATTAATGATACAAATACCACTACTAGAGCCTTAACAATAAGAAATGAAACTAGTTTAACTATAATTCATAATGTTACAACTGCTGTAGTTCGAATTTCTAGCAAAGCAATTTTAGCAACATTTGTGTTAACATTATTAAATTTAGTTGTTTAAACAATAAATAAAAAAATCCATCAATTTATTGATGGAATTTTTTATTCCTATTTTATTTAAAAATTAGGTATAGATATTTCTTTTAATATTCCTTCTGCTGCTTTTCTTCCAGATGCAATTGCTTTGCAAACTGTAGATTTATTTTCTGTGACATCTCCTCCTGCATACACTTTATTCAAATTTGTTTTTCCATTTTCGTCAATTACAATTAAACCTTTTTCTAAAGTTATACCTTCACTTTCAAGTATTTTCTTTTCTGGAGATAATCCTATTGCAAAAATAAATGTATCTACATTTATTTTATAATTTGTATTTATTAAATCTACAGCTTTTCCGTCTACTACTTGTGTTTTTATTACTTCTATTTCTTTTATATGACCATTTTCTCCATTTGCACTAATAACTTTTGTACATGGAATTATCTCTATATTGTCTTGCAATGCTTCTTGTATTTCTATTTTTCTTGCCGGCATATTTTCTATATTTCTTCTATATAAAATTGATACTTTGGTTGCTCCCATTCTTATTGCACTTCTTGCACAATCCATGGCAACATTTCCTCCGCCAATTACCACTGTTTTACCAAGATTATGTATATATTTAGCCTGATTATATTTTTTCAAAAAATCATCAGATTCATAAATACCTTCTAATTTTTCATTATTTAACAAATAAGTAGTAGGCTTTCCTGCACCAATTCCTAAAAATACAGCTTCATATCCTTGTTCATGTAATTCTTTTATATTAATATTTTTACCAAATTCACAATTTGTTTTTACTTGAATTCCTAAACTTAATATATTATTAATTGTATTATCTAAATCTTTTTTGTTTAGTCTATATTCTGGTATACCATATCTTAAAATACCACCTAAGTTGCTTTCTTTTTCAAAAATAGTAACATTTACCCCTTTTTTTGCTAATTCATATGCGCACGATAAGGAAGCAGGTCCAGAACCAATTATTGCTACTGAATGTTTTTTTTGATTACCTGAAACAATATTATATTTTATATTGTTCTCTTTAGCATATTCATTAACCCAATGTTCTAGTTCTCCAATTTTTACAGGCTTACCTTTAATTCCTCTTGTACAACTTCCCTCACATTGTTCCTCCTGTGGGCAAATAGCACTACAAATTGGACTAAAAATATTGTTATCTAATAGACTTTTATATGCTTCTTCTATATTATTTTCTTTTATTTTTTGAATAAAATACGGTATATCTGTTTTCATAGGACATGCTTTTTGGCATGGTTTATGCTTACAATTTAGGCAATATTCTGCTTTTTCTTTAACTATTTTAATTGGTTCCATTTCATTCTCCTATTTTTATATTATTTATTTGATTCTATGTATTTTACTACATCTCCAACAGTAACTATTTTTTCAGCATCTTCATCTGGAATTTCAATTTCAAATTCTTCCTCTATTTGCATAATTAATTCTACTATATCTAAAGAATCTGCAGATAAATCATCAACAAAAGTTGCTTCATCTGTTACATTTTCCTCATTTACTCCTAATTGTTCTACAATGATATTTTTTAACTTTTCAAATATCTCATCTTTGTTCATATATCTTTCACCTCCTTAAACTCCCATTATATTATATCCACTATCTGCATATATAACTTGACCTGTTATACATTCAGACATATCACTTAGTAAAAATGTTGCGACATTGCCAACCTGCATTGTTGTAACATTTCTATGTAATGGTGCCTTTTCTTCTACAATTGTTAATGAAGATGAAAAGTCTTTAATACCTTTTGCAGATAATGTTTTTATAGGTCCTGCAGAAATTGCATTTACTCTATAATCTTCTCTCCCAAGATTTTCTGCCAAATATCTTACACTTGTTTCTAATGCTGCTTTTGCGACTCCCATTACATTATAACCTGGTATTACCTTTGTTGAACCATGATATGTTAATGTAATTAATCCTGCTTTTTCATTTAACATATTTAGTTCTTTTGCAATTCTTGCAGTTAAAACAAATGAATAAGCACTTACATCAATAGCATGAGCATAACCTTCTTTACTAGTATATATAAAATCATTATGTAAATCTTCTGTGTTTGCATGAGCAATACTATGTACAATACCATCTAATTTTCCATTTTCTTCTTTTATTTTTTCAAATGTTTCTTTAACAAGATTATCCTCAGATGCTCCATTTAATACATATGCTTTGCTACCCTCAAATTCAGATATAAGTGTCTCAATTTTATCCTTATTTTCTTCTCCCATATATGTGAAAATTAATTTTGCACCATTTTCATATGCTGATTTTGCAATACCATATGCAATACTCCACTTGTTTCTGATTCCCATAATTAATATTTTTTTATTCTCTAATAACACTTTTTATTCCCCCATTCCAATTTTTCTAAATTTATAATATCTATTATTTATAAGTTCACTATAATTTAAACTTTTCATCTCGTTAATTGATTTTTTTATTTCATTTTTTAGGTTATTTGCTATTTTGAAAAAGCTTTCGTTTTCCTCTCCTTTAGGTTCCTTAATTATTTTATCTATAATATTTAAATCATATAAATCCTGCGCTGTCAATCTCATTTTTTCTGCTGCTTCTTTATATCTTGTTCCATCTTTCCATAGTATACTACTATATCCTTCTGGAGATAAAATAGAATAAATAGCATTTTCCAACATCAATACCTTGTTTGCTACCCCTATTGCTAAAGCTCCTCCGCTGGAACCTTCTCCTATTATAATTGCTATAACAGGTACTTTTAATTTTAACATTTCAAACATTGATTTTGCAATAGCCTCTCCTTGTCCTCTTTCTTCTGCTCCAACACCTGGATATGCTCCTTTAGTATCTATAAAGGTAATTACAGGTCTGTTAAATTTTTCAGCTTGTTTCATAAATCTAATAGCTTTTCTATAACTTTCTGGATTAGGCATTCCAAAATTTCTTTGAATATTTTCTTTTGTAGATCTTCCTTTTTGTTGTGCAATAACTGTATAATTTTGACTTCCTATTCTTGCCAAACCACAACAAATAGCTTTATCATCTCTAAAATTTCTGTCACCATGTAATTCAATAAACTCATCAAAAATTTCTTCTATATAATCCATAGAAGTTTTTCTATTGGGGTTTCTTGCTATTTCTACTTTTTCCCAAGCAGATAATTTTTTATTTGCCATTTTCTTTTCCCCCTTTATTTAGAATAATTAATCGATAAATTGTATTTTTTAAATCTTTTCTTTCAACAATTTTATCTATAAATCCATGTTCTAATAGAAACTCTGATGTTTGAAATCCCTGTGGTAAAGACTCTCCTATGGTTTGTTCTATTACTCTTGGCCCTGCGAAACCTATTTTTGCGTTTGGTTCAGCTAATATAATATCACCTAAACTTGCAAATGATGCTGTAACGCCTCCATAGGTCGGATCAGTTAAAACTGAAATGTATAATAATCCTGCTTCATCTAATTTTGTAAGTGCAGCTGTTGTTTTTGCCATTTGCATTAATGACATTATTCCTTCTTGCATTCTAGCTCCACCTGAAACAGAAAATATTATTAATGGTAATTTTTTTTGTATTGCTTGTTCTATTGCATATGTTATTTTTTCGCCAACTACAACTCCCATGCTTCCCATTAAAAATCCGCTATCCATTATACATATTACAACTTTTTCTCCATTTATTTTTCCAGTTCCGTGTTGCAACAGCTTCTTCTAAACCAGTTTTTTCTCTTAATACTTTTAATTTTTTAGGATAATCTTCTAACATTAAGGGATTAACATCTTCAATTTTTAAATTAAATTTTTTATATGTACCATTATCAATTATTAAATCTAGACGTTTTCTTATATGCATTCTAAAATAATGTCCACAATTAGGACAAATATTTAAATTTGCATTTATCGTTTCTTTATATATTATTTCATTACATTTCTCACATTTTACCCATTTTCCTACTGGTATATCTATTTTGTTTTCCCTGTTTCTAATAATTTTGTTCTCTCTTTTTTTTATCTTATCGACAATCATCTTTTCACCTCTTATTATTTAAATTGACTTTCTATAAAAGATGTATCAAAATTTCCTCTAATAAAATTTGGATTTGTTATAATATCAAATAAAAAATCTCTGTTAGTATCTACACCATCTATTACTAACTCCTCTAATGCTCTTTTCATTTTAGCAATAGCTTCATTTCTGTTTATTCCATATGCTATTATTTTTGCAATCATTGAATCATAATTTGCAGGTATTGTATATCCACTATAAATAGCAGTATCAACTCTTATACCATTTCCTCCTGGTAAATTCATTTCTTTAATTTTACCTGGGCAAGGCATAAAATTTTTATTGGGATTTTCAGCATTTATTCTACATTCTATAGAATGCCCCTTAAAAGATATATCCTTTTGTTTATATTTTAGCTCCTCTCCTGCTGCAATCTTTATCTGTTCCTTAACAATATCTACACCTGTTCTCATCTCAGTTATTGGATGTTCAACTTGAATTCTTGTATTCATTTCCATAAAGTAAAAATTTTTTTCACTATCTACTAAAAATTCCACAGTTCCACAACTTGTGTACCCTGTTAATTTGGCGACTTTAATAGCCACACTTCCCATTTTATTTCTAAGTTTTTCATCAATTATTGTTGATGGTGTTTCCTCAATTATTTTTTGATGCTTTCTTTGAATTGTACAATCTCTTTCTCCTAAATGAATTATATTGCCATGTTCATCTGCTAATATTTGAATTTCAACATGTCTAGGATTTTTTATATATTTTTCTAAATATATATTATCATCATTAAAAGATGTTTTAGCTTCTTGTTTTACAATTTGATAATTTTTTTGTAACTCATCTTGATTTTTAGCTATTCTTATTCCTTTGCCTCCTCCACCTGCAGAAGCCTTTAATATAACAGGATATCCTATATCTTTTGCCACCAAAATTGCTTCTTCAATATTTGTAATACTTCCATCTGAACCTGGAATAACTGGTATTCCTTCCTGTTTCATCATTTTTTTTGCATTGGATTTATTCCCTAATAAATCTATTATATGTGAATTTGGCCCTATAAATTTTATATTAGATTCTTCGCATATTTTTGCAAATTGAGAATTTTCTGACAAAAAACCAAATCCAGGGTGTATACTATCACTATTAGTTAAATATGCAGCTTCTACAATATTTTTTATATTTAAATAACTTTTTGATGATAATGCAGGTCCGATACAAATAGACTCATCTGCCAATCGAGTATGCAAAGCGTTTTTATCAGCTTCTGAATATACAGCTACTGTTTTTATATTCATTTCTTTACATGCTCTTATAATTCTTACAGCAATTTCTCCTCTATTTGCAATTAATATTTTATTCATTTATTATATTCCTTTCATATTTCAATTTATTCTAATAATATTTCAATTAAACTAATGCAAATGTTAATTCTCCCTTAGCTACAATTTTTTCGTTTACAGATGCAATAGCTTCTCCTACACCAATAGGTCCCTTTCTTTTTATTATCTTAACTTCTAACTTAAGTTTATCTCCAGGTATTACTTGCTTTTTAAATCTCATTTTATCAATTCCACCAAACAATGCATTTTTGCCTTTATTTTCCTCCATAGATAGTATTGCAACTGCACCAGTTTGTGCCAAACTCTCTGCAATTAAAACTCCTGGCATTATAGGATTTCCTGGAAAGTGTCCCTTAAAATACCATTCATTCTTATTAACATTTTTATATGCTACTGCACTTTCTCCTGGTATGTAACTTTCTATTTCATCTATCATTAAAAATGGATCCCTTTGAGGTATTATTTTTTTTATGTCTTCTTTATTTAACATTTAATTTATCTCCTTGAATTTAATTTTTATTATATTATTTTAAATAATGGTGTACCATACTCTACCATACTTCCGTCTTTTATGTAGATTTCTGCAATTTTTCCTGTATATTCAGATTCTATCTCATTCATTAATTTCATGGCTTCAATTATGCAAAGAGTTTCTCCCTTATTTACATTTTTCCCAATTTCAACATATGGTTCTGCTGTTGGAGATGGTTTTATATAAAATGTTCCCACCATTGGTGATTTTATAATTTTATCTTGACTGTTAGTTTCTTCCTGCTTATTTGTATCTTTATCTATAATAATATTTTTTTCATGTTCTGTATTATCAATAATTCCTTGAGTAAACTTCTTTTTCATTCTAATTTTAGTTCCATCTGCAAATTCTATGTCAATATCTGTTAACTTAGAATTTCCAACATCATCTATTAACTGTTTTATTTTCTCGTATTCCATTTTTACCTCCTAATATCTTTTTATTACAATGCAACTATTGTGCCCACCAAATCCTAATGAATTTGATAATACAATATTTAAACTTGCTATTCTTGGTTCATTTGGTACAATATCTAAATTACATTCATCATCTTTTTCTTTGTAATTTATTGTTGGTGGTACTAAATTATCTTGCATTGATTTAACACATATAATTGCTTCCACAGCACCTGCTGCACCTAGTAAGTGTCCTATATTACCTTTTGTTGAACTTACCATTACTTTATTACTAAACTCTCCTAATGCTTTTTTTATAGCTAAGGTTTCTGTTAAATCGTTTAAATGTGTAGATGTTCCATGTGCATTTATGTAATCAACTTCCTCTGGTTTTATTCTTGCATCTTCTAATGCTCTAATCATTGCTTTAGCTCCACCTTCTCCATCTGGGCAAGGAGATGTTATATGATATGCATCTGTTGTAGCTCCAAAGCCAACAACTTCTGCATACATTTTTGCTCCTCTATTTTTTGCATGTTCTAATTCTTCTAAAACTATCATTCCAGCACCTTCTCCCATTACAAAGCCAGATCTTTCCCTATCAAATGGTATACTTGCTCTATTTTTATCTTTCGCAGTTGATAAAGCCTTCATGTTTTCAAAGCCAGCAATTCCAACACTACATATAGAAGCCTCTGTTCCACCAGCTATAACAACATCTTCATAACCATGTTTTATTGTTTTATATGCTTCTCCTATTGCATGAGTTGAAGATGCACATGCTGTTACTGTAGATATTGATTCTCCTTTAAATCCAAATTCTATTGCAATATTTCCAGCAGGCATATTTGCAATTGACATAGGTATAAACATTGGAGATACTCTGTTATTTCCTTTTGCATAATTTATTTCACACTGTTCTTGTATTGTACGAAGTCCACCTATACCAGTTCCTACAAAAACACCTACTCTATCATAATTTGTATTTTCTACATTTATTTTGCTATCTATAACAGCCTCTCTTGCTGCAATTATTGCAAATTGAGAAGATCTATCAAATCTTTTTGCCTGTTTTACATCAAAAAAATCAAGAGGATTATAATTTTTTACTTCAGCTGCTAAACTTGTTTTAAAATTGCTATTATCAAATAATGATATATTATCAATACCACATTCCTTATTTTTTATACCTTCCCACATTTTGCAAACATTATTTCCTATTGGGGTTATTGCCCCCATACCTGTTATAACTACTCTTTTATCCATTTATCTAATTCTCCTTTTATCTTTTTTATATTTATTACATTAACATTCCACCATCAACATTTATCACTTGACCAGTTATATATGCACTTTCATCTGAAGCTAGAAATTTTACAACATTTGCAACATCTTCTGTTGTGCCCATTCTTTTTAATGGAATTGTTTTTGATATTTCCTCTTTGATATTATCTTTTAATACATCTGTCATAGCAGTTTCAATAAATCCTGGTGCTACTGCATTTACATTTATATTTCTAGATGCAACTTCTTTTGCCAAACTCTTAGTAAAACCTATTATTCCTGCTTTTGATGCAGCATAATTTGTTTGCCCAGCATTTCCAGATACTCCAACAACAGATGATATATTTATAATTTTACCAAAACGAGCTTTCATCATATAGCCAATAACATTTTTTGTTACGTTAAATGTTCCTATCAAATTTACATCGATTACATTTCTGAAATCTTCTTCTTTCATCCTCATTAATAATGTATCTTTTGTTATTCCTGCATTATTTACTAATACATCTATTTTTCCAAACTTTTCTACTATTTGTTTAGTAAATCTTTCACAATCATCAAAATTAGATACATCTCCTTGTACAGGGAAGCATTTAACATTGTTTTTTTCTATCTCCTTTATTGTACTTAATAAATCTTCATTCTCTTTTCTATAATTAATTGCAACATCATATCCATTTCTTGCAAATGTAATTGCTATTTGCCTACCTATTCCTCTGGTTGCCCCTGTTATAAAAACAACTTTATTCATTACATATCAATCCTTTCTAATATATAAAATATCTTTATTATTTATTTTTTTTTACATATTCTATTGTCTCTTGCAAACTTTGTATATTATTAATATTTAATATCGCTATTTCATTAGATGTTGGTGTTCTTTTTACAAATCCAGATAAAGTTTTTCCGTGGTCCAATTTCTATAAAAGTATCAATACCATTTAAAATCATATTTTCTATTGTTTTAGAAAATTGTACTGGTTTTATTATATGATTTTCCAGGATTTTTCTAATATCATCTGTATTGTTATAAAAATCTCCATCTAAATTTTTTATTACTCTTGTATTGAATTTATGTATTGTAATTTTTTCTAATTCCTTTTTTAATGCTTTTGAACTTTCTATTAGTTTTTCAGTATGGAATGGTCCTGCGGTTTTAAGAACTTTTACTTTCTTTGCCCCCATTTCCATTGCAATTTGTTCAGCTTCTAATACTGCATTTTTTTCTCCAGAAATAGCAATTTGTCCTTTACAATTATAATTAGCTGGTTTTACAAATCCAGATTTAACCTTTTTGCAAACTTCATCTACCTTTTTCTCAGTCATCCCCATTATTGCAGCCATTTGCCACTCTCCTTTTGGCAATAAATTTTGCATAAACTCTCCTCTCTTTTGAACAAGCTTTATTCCCTCTTCAAAAGATATTACATTGCTATTTATCAAAGCTGTATATTCCCCAAGACTTAATCCTGCTGATATTTCAGGATATATATTTTCTTTTTTTAAAATATCTAAAATAGCTAAACTCATAGTAAGTATTGCAATTTGTGTATTTTTTGTTTCATTTAAACTTTCTTCAGGTCCATAAAATGAAATCTCAGAGACATTTATACCTGTTATTTTTTCTACCTTACTGTATATATTTCTTACATTTTCATATTCTTCATATATATCTTTTCCCATTCCAACTTTTTGGGAACCTTGACCAGGGAATAAAAAACCTATTTTCATATTATCATTCTCCTATACGTTTAATTATTTTATTTTCAAATCTATTGCAAAAATCAGCAACAAATTTTTCTGTTTTAACATCTATTCCAAATTCTTTTTTTATAGAAGTAGCTATATCTTTTATATCTTTTGTAAAATTTTCTTTATTAGTGTTTATTCCAATACCAACTACCATATATTTTACTTGCTCTGCAATCAATTTAGTTTCTGTTAAAATTCCACCTATCTTTTTATTGTTATATACAATGTCATTCGGCTCTTTTACTTCTAAATCTATATTATATCTATCTTTAAAAATCTCCACTATAATATTTGCTATTTCAACTGTTATTCCTGATAATTTATTTATATTACAGTCTAATATTATAAAACATGAAAAAGCTATATTATTTACCTCATCTGTATACCACCCTCTCCCATGTGTTCCTATTCCATCAGTTTGAATATTTGCTAATATCAAACTTCCATTTTTGATTTTTCTTTTCTCTATCAATCTCCAAATTTCACTTTGGGTTGAATCTATTTTTTCATAATAAAATAGATTTCTGCCTAAAAAATTAGTTGTTAGATTTTTCAATTTCATCTAAGTTGGCCTGCCTTTTTATTTTATTTGTCGTTGTTTTTATTAAATCTTTTTCTGTTATAATTAGTCCTCTAATTGCTTTATATTGTGGCATTGTTTTATTTATCTCTTTGATTTTGTCTGATAAAACCTTATATATTTCTTCATCTGTTTTAACTTTATAGACTTCCTTCATTCTTTGTCTATCATAAGTTATTTTTACATTAATTTTAATATCATCTTTTTCTTCCGATTTTTTTCTGCCAAATATAAAAGACTCTTTTACCCCTTCAATCTTATTAACTAAATTTTCCATTTCTTCTGGAAATATATTTTTTCCATTTTTTAAAACTATAACACTCTTTTTTCTTCCACAAATAAATATATATCCTTCATCATCTATTCTGGCTAGATCTCCTGTGTAAAACCACCCATCTTGTATTGATTTTTTTGTTGCAAATTTATCATTATAATATCCAAGCATAACGCTTGGTCCTTTTACAATTAACTCTCCAATTCCTTCACTATTTTTATTTACAACCTTTGCTTCTACGCTTGGAACAGCTTTTCCTATTGAACCTATTTTATAGTACTCATTTGTACCTATTCCAACAACAGGTGATGTTTCAGTTAAGCCATATCCTTGAACTATGTTAAGTCCCAAATCTCTATATCTACCTTCAATTTTAGAATCTAGAGCTGCTGCACCACTTATGAATAATTTAATTTTTCCTCCTAACATATCATGAATATCTTTAAATATTTCCTTTTTCATTTCCATTGTAGCATCTTTATATGTTTGTTTATCCTCTAATATTTTAGATAATTTTCCCTCTTTTTCTAGTTTTTTTCTAATCATCATAAATATTCTCTCATAAACACTTGGTACACATGCCATAATTGAAACATTATACTCACTTAAATTCTCTACAATATGTCTAATCCCATCACAAAATACTGTTTGAGCGCCTTTATATAATGCAAATAAGAATCCTACTGTACATTCAAAAACATGGTGTACAGGTAATACAGATAAAAACACATCATTTGAGTTTACATCTAATATACTTCCCAAATCCATCAAGTTTGAGCATATATTTTTATGTGATAAAGCAACTACCTTAGATTGAGAAGTTGTTCCTGATGTAAATAACATTATACTCATTTCCTCAGAATTTATCTTTGCATCAATAAACTCTCTACTACCTAACTTTATTAGCTTTTCTCCTTTTTCTATTAATTCTGCTTGTGAATAAATGCCTTCTGCATGTTCTGTTATATCCATAGATATTAAATGCTGTAATTTATTTTTTGGATTGTATCGTATTTTTTTTAATATCTCTTCATATTTACTAGTATAAAAAATTGCCTCAACTTCTGATCTTTGAATTAATGATTCTAACTCATTGTCTGGTAATGATTTATCTAAAGGTACAACTGTACCTGTCCCGCAAACTACTGCTAAATAAGCTATTTCCCACTCATATCTATTAGGTCCAATAATAGCTATTCTCTTTCCTTTTAGTCCCATACTAATTAATGCAGTTCCAAGATTATTTATCATATCCCTTACCTTGTCATGTGTAATTATTTTATATTTGCCTTCTTTAATTCTAATCTTATATGCTGGCTTATTTGCATATATTTCTCTTGTTTTATTTAACATATCTTTTAAATCGGTTATTTTTAAATAATCATATTTTTCTCTAGTCATAAAAATCTCCTTATTTTTAACTACGAAATAATAATAACATATATTTTTTCAAAAGTCTTTATACTGGGAGGTCAGTATCATGTAATTTTGGGCTTTTCTCTTATTATGTTTTCATTAATTCTTGAATTAAATTATGAACTGAAACTATTTCTTTAGCTTTATAAACATTACTACCGCAAAAAACAAGTCCATTATCTACATTACCCTTTACACTATTAATCAATGCTCTTGTTATACAATAAGGTGTTGTTTTTATGTTACATGTTTTTATACATTTATAACATTTATCAATTTTTGTCCTTACTTTTTCAGTATTTTTTACAAAATTATTATATAATGCTCTTCCCGGCATTCCTACAGGACTATCAATTATTTCTATATCCTCTTTTTTAGCGTTTATATAAGCTTTCTTAAATTCATCAGATGCATCACATTCAAATGTAGTAACAAATCTTGTTGCCATTTGTACTCCATCAGCTCCAAGTTCTAAAAATTTATCTATATCTTTTCTATCCCAAATTCCACCTGCAGAAATTACAGGTATTTCTTTGTTGTACTCTTTTTCTACTTCTTTTACATATTTAACTACATCCTTTGTGATATCTTCTAAGCTATTTTTTTCTAAATCTTCTTTTTTAAATCCTAAATGTCCTCCTGCTTTTGGTCCTTCAATTACAATCATATCTGGAATGTAATTGTATTTTTTTAACCAGTGCTTAATTATTAGTTGACAACATCTTAGAGATGATACAATGGGTGCAATTTTTGTTTTTGAATTTTTTACATATTCAGGTAAATCTTTTGGAATTCCAGCGCCTGATATTATTAAATCTATTTTTTGTTTTACACACTCTTTTACTATTTCAGCATAATTTTGCATAGCAACCATTATGTTCATTCCTAATATTTTATCCTCACCTGCTATTTTTCTTGCTTTTTTTATTTCATCTCCAATAGCTTTTAAATTAGAAGTCATAGGATTTTTCTCAAAATCTGGATCTTTATATCCAATATCTGCAGCAGATATGATACCAATTCCCCCCTCTTTACTTACATTTCCAGCCAACCTATGCATAGACACTCCTACGCCCATTCCTCCTTGTATTATTGGATATTTTGACACTTTATCACCTATTTTTATACCTTTCATTTTTTATCCTCCTATTTAATCTTTTTTACTTATACCACAAATCAAGTAAAAAGTCTTTATACTGAGAAGTCAGTATAATGTAATTTCTGCTTTTTAGCAAAAAAAAATAGACAATTGTCTATTTTTTAAAATTTCATTATATGCTTTTTATTTTTTGTTTTTTTATTTTGCTCCATGTCAAATTCTTCTATTAATTTGTTACCCAAACTAGACATTTTTTTATCTAGTTTATTTACTATTCTTGAACAATCTATAAGTTCCTTTGAAATATTTTTAGGTAATCTTTCATCATATTTATATTTTATTTTATGTTCCAAACTCGCCCAAAAATCCATAGCAATTGTTCTTATTTGAATTTCCACTTTTACATTTGTCATTCCCTTTGAAAAACTGACGGGTACTAAAACAATTAAGTGATAACTTGAATATCCACTTGGTTTTGGATTTTTAATATAGTCTTTTTTTCTAATTATTTTTACATCTGGTGTTTGCTCAAACATTTCTACCATTCTATATATATCTGGTATAAATGAACAGATTATTCTTATTCCTGCTACATCATTTATTTCATTTATCAAATTTTTATATGTAACTTCTAACCCTTTTTTTCTTAATTTTTTTACTATACTCTCTGGTGTTTTTATTCTAGTTTTTATATGTTCTATTGGATTATATTTATACAATAATTCAAATTCTTGGCTTATGATATTAATTTTTGTTTCCATTTCCTTAAGAGCTGATTCATACATTAATAAAATCTTTCTTAGTTGTAGAGCTCCTTCTTTTATCTCATTTATATTTATTAAACTATTATTCATTTAATAAGCTTCCTTTCGTAGTACATTATATAATATTGTTTTAGCAGTGTCAATATATAATTGCTAATAGTTCAACAATATATTTGCATTTATTACAATTTGTAGTATAATATTTAAAAAATTTAAGGAATATTTATGGATTTAATATATAAAGTAAAAGAAGATATAACAATAAATGATATTTTAACACAAAAGCTAAATATTTCTACTAGGTTGAAAAATAAATTAATAAAAAACAAATGTATACTACTAAATGACTCTTTTATAGATACAAGAAATTATGCACATAACGGTGATATTATAAAAATTAATTTAGGCTCATCTGAGGACAATTCAAATATCCTTCCTAAAGAAATGAATTTACAAATTCTATATGAAGATGAACATTTTCTTGCCATAAATAAACCAGCAGGGTTAGCTGTCCATCCATCTATTTTACATTTTGATAATTCTCTAGCTAATGGTGTAAAATATTACTTTAACACAATTGGTCTCAAAAAGAAAATTAGAATTATTAATAGAATAGATTTTAATACCTCAGGTATAGTTTTGTTTGCGAAGAATGAATATGTCCAAGAATGTTTAATTAAACAAATGCATTCTAAATGTTTTGAAAAAGTTTATTTAGGTATTGTTATGGGGAAATTAACAGAAAAGAAAGGTACTATCAGTTTGCCAATTGCTAGGAAAGAAAACTCCATTATAGAACGATGTGTTTCTGATTATGGCGATTGTGCAATAACTCATTATAAAGTTTTGCACGAATTTGAAAAATATTCCTTAATAAAATGTATTCTAGAAACTGGTAAAACTCATCAAATTAGAGTCCATATGGCTTATATTGGACATGCCTTACTTGGAGATAGTTTGTATGGGTTAGATAATCAAACTTTAATCAATAGGCAAGCTTTACATAGCTATAAAATGGTTTTTATTCACCCCATTTTTAATACAAAAATATCAATAACAGCTCCTATTCCTAATGATATAATGAAATTATTAAGAGAATGATATCATTTAAAGAGCCTTACTAAAGGCTCTTTAAATAATTAAATTTTACTTTATTATTATTGGTTTTAAACCATTACAATAGTTTATATAATCTCTTAAGCTTCCCCTATATTCCAAATTTATATTTTCCAAATTTTTGAAATTTTCTGGTCTTATCATTTTTGGTAAATTTGTTTTTATCCCTGAATTTTCTAATGAATATTTAACAAATTCGGCACAATAAAAAGAATGTCTTTTATGTATTCTTAATTTTAATCCAATAGCAAAAAGTCCTATTATGTTAAACCTATATGGTTTTTTTGCTTCCTGTATTTTTTTTATTGTTTCACTTATTTTTTTATATTCTTCGTCATTTACAACTAATGAATATATTGCCGTTTTTGTTTTTTTAAAACGTTTAAATGTTCCCGAATTTATATATTCATGTACAAATCCTCCAATAAAAGGATTATATGGGTTTAATCTCCCAAAACTATACATTTTATTTAGTTCTTTATCTAATGATATTGATACATGTGAAAATTCATCCCTTGTATATATTTTTATTATCTTAGATAAAGCTGTTCCCGTAAATGTTAATACAATATATATCTTTTTCATTTTAGTTCCTATATTATTTTTTATATAATAATATCATATAAATAATTAATTATCAAATATATTTACTTATAAAAATTTATTTGTTATAATTTAAATATTATTAATAAGAAACGAGGTGTTTAAATGGATTCATCTAAAAGCGAGTCATTTGAAAATGGTATACTTTCTCAAAACGCTTTACTTTCTAAGACTTTTTTTAGAATGTTTTTAGGCTTACTTGCCACAGCCCTAGCATCTTTTTATTCATATTCTAGTGGTCTTCTAGAAACAATTCTAATGGATGGTAGTTATTATTATCTATTTATTGCTGAAATAATTGTAGTTCTAGTTTTTTCACTATTTTTTAGAAAACTTTCAGCAGGCTTAGTAACTATCTTATTTTTTGGATATGCGTTTTTAAATGGTATTACCTTTGCTTCAATTTTTTATGTATATGAATTATATTCAATTTCATATGTTTTTTTAGCAACGTCAGCTCTATTTGGTATCTTAGCATATATAGGTAAAACTACTAACAAAGATTTATCAAAATTTGGAACTATTTTATCTATATCACTATTAGTTGGTTTAGTTTTAACTATTATTAACTTATTTCTTGGTTTTACAATGTTAGACATAATTTTAGATTGGGCAATCTTGTTGATATTTATGGGATTTACCGTTTATGATATGAACAAATTGCGTCATATGCAAGAATTAGGATACGCTGATAACGAAAAACTATATATATATGGTGCTATGGAACTATATTTAGACTTTATCAATCTATTTTTAAGAATCTTATCAATTTTTGGTAAAAGAAGAGACTAATAAAGATTTTAAAAACCACCAGCATATTGGGTGGTTTTTCTTTTCCTCTAGAAATCTTTTCTACTGTTTTTCATCAAATACCTTTATACCTGTCCTCTGCTCTTCCTTGTTTATTTTAGTCGCTAAATTTGTTATAACTAACTTTTAAATCATTATCTACTATTACTTCATATTTTTCCACAGAAACAACCATATTATTATTATCTACTAACTTTATCTCCAATTCTGTCTCTCCAGACTTTAATGGTACAATGAAAAACTGCATTTCATAATATGAATTTTCTGGATTTGAAATATCAATATTTGAATTAGATTCTCCATATCCTATTTCAATAATTGTATCATCATGTATACTAATTTCAGAATTTAAATTTCCTTTTCCTTTTAATACAATCTCTTCATATTTATTTTCTGTAATAAAATCCAAACCAGCATCTTTTAGTTTTGAAATTGTTATCTTATACTTTGTAGGGTTATTATTTAGTAAATCTTTAACAAGATATTTTTCATTTCCATTTATTATTGCATAAACTTTATCGCTTTTTATAGAATTAAAATAATATATGTGATATTCATCTTCATAAAATTTTTCTAATGCTTGTGCACTCACCTTAGATTCATCAACAATTTCTATGTTAAAATTATATGTACTCATAAGTTCATTATAATTATTCTTAAATATATTTTGCCTTGATTTTACTAAAATCACACCTGCTACTATAATAATTACAACACAAATTATTATTATTATAATTGATTTCTTCTCTATTTTATTATTTTCTAATAAAAATATATTTTTCATTAGGTTATTTACAGATTTTATCCTTAATATTCCATACATTATTAAAGCTCCAGATACATTTAAAATTATATCATCTATATCACAACTTCCTGATAATGTTGCAAATTGCAATAATTCGATAGCCAGAACAATAACAAAAATTGTAATAGTAAATATTTTTATATTATTTTGTTTTTTAAATAGTAATGGCAAGAAAAATGCAAAAGGCATACAAGCTACAATGTTTCCTAGTAAATTAAGCATAACTGCCCTTGTATCTAATAAACTATCAAAAGCACCAATATACTCAATTATTGTCTTAAATGGTATTATATTAAATGAATTTCGTATATATATATCAAACATTTCTTTAGACCAGTTTGCAATAGTTAATCCATTTCTTCCCCAAAACTGATCAAATAAAGTTAATGTTATAAAAAGTATTAAATATAATCCAAAAAATATCCATAAATTTATTTTCATAAACTTATTTTCTTTTTTATATTTAGATAGCATACGACCACCTAAATATAAGAAAAGACAACTTCCACATAATAAAAATAATCTTCCAAACTCAGATAAATGTATATTTTTAGTCATTTCTACCATTACATATACTAATATAAATAATATCGAAATAATATAAAATATTATTGAAACTATTTTCTTCATAAAACTTACTCCTTAACAACTTACTTTTTATTTTTCTTTTTAAATTTTTCATAAACTGCTAACTGTGAAAAAATAGCACAAAATAAACTTTGAATTACTGCATAACCTGCATTAACTCTACCCTTGTTAAATAAAACATATCCTGCACCTATAAAAGTCAAAATCATAAATATAAATGTTACTATTCTAAATACTTTTTCTTTACTTATAATATAATCCACCTCCTAATCTATAATTTCTTCTTAAATATCATTAAATCCTATAAAATAGTAATTACTAAAATTTTCAACATATTTTAGTTCTTAAACAGTTAATATAAAATTTCTATCTAATTTAATCACTTTTATAATTAATAATTATAATATCATAAAAATAAAAATTGGTCTATACTTTTTAATGAGACAAACTGCTCTCATCATCATTTTTTATAAATTTCATTGTAAAACCTCCTTTTGATATTTAGAGTAACTGACAGATTATCTCTATTATACATCAAAGGGAGTTTTTTTACTGAACGCTATCGCTTTTTCCGTCCTCATGTGCATAGCACGTGGTTTTCTTGTGCGACGTCAATCGTTGCACATATAATCAAGACAAAGAAGACCCGCATTTGCAGGTCCTCTTTGTCTTTTGAAAAGTCTTAATAGAATTTCGAACATAAACACATATGCGCCGATAAATGGTTTTAATAAGCGTCTTTTTCAGGGTCTTTAATTTCACGAGAAGGCGGGCGAACACCACGCACTTCATATGCCTGTTTTGGATCTTGCGGGTCATAGAACGAGCGAGTTTGGCTAGGTCCATAATAATTTTCTGGCAATTCAAGTTCAAGATTTATATTCTCCCATAATTCTGGATGCCAATTCTTTGCCATTCTTTTCACTCCTTAGTAAAAAAATTCTCATTCTTTAACAATAGTTAATGTTCGTACATTGATATTTTGGTATCATCCTTCCTCCTTTTAAGGCTTTTAAATTTCCCAAACATACTTGTCTGGAATATCCAAAGGTATAACAAAATTGTTACATAGCTATAATATCATGTTTTAGGCTAAAAATCAACATTTGGGCAAATTTTCAAACGTCACTATTCTATGTCACTAACTTTGTTCAAATTCTTTCTCATTTTCAAAGCAGTTAAATTCTATGTATTTCATTTATAAATATTCTGTTCATTTTTATTACATCTCAGTTATATCAAGCATTTATCCTTATTAAAATAGCTTAATAATTCTGCTTCTTCTTCTGGCTTGATCACTCTAATGATTACTAAATCTTTCTTTTTTCTCGAACATGCAACATAAAACAGTTTTCTTGTATTTTCCAAAGTTGAACTTTCTTCGTTTCTTATTAGTTTTTCAAAATTGTAAGCTCCCAAAAAATATTCATCTAAAACAACCTTAACATTAATTTCAGAATTTTGTACTTTTTCTAGTCCAAATCTACCTCTTTTATGAAACATAATTGTATCTTGAAAACTAGTAAACTCTAGTATTATTGGTAACTCTTCAACTCTAGCAACGTAACTACTTCCACATGCGACGCAGGACAATTTTCAATATATCAACACACCACGTTTCTTTTGATTAACCACGTGCGAATTGATATATTATCAGCATTCCATATTGCTGTGCGTTGGTATGTTGAT
>CALXUH010000014.1 GCA_944391645.1 uncultured Clostridia bacterium
ATGAATTTTTATTATATTTTAAAAATAATATAAGTATTTTATACAAGTTTTTTTTGATATTAGTCTCATTTTTGTTTTTAACTTTAGCAATTTGATATATTGTTACTGTAAGGAGGATTTGTGAAAAATGTAGTTGTAAATCATCTAATGAAAAGTGTAATTAAATATAAAAATTTTGATGATATTAAATTAAAAGAAATTAAATATGGCATTGAAACTTTTTACTTGACTATAACAAAAACAATCATTATATTTTCAATAGCATATGTTTTAAATCTTTTAAAAACTTTGTTGTTACTGATGTGTTTTTATACAGTTCTTAGATTAAATGGTTTTGGATTACACGCTAAGAAAAGCTGGCAATGTTGGATAGGTTCTATAATAATATTTTTGTTAATTCCATATTTGTGCATTGTTTTACATATAAGCAAATACATTCAATTTTTTGTGGGTGTTGCCTGTTCATTCTTTATATATAGATTTGCACCAGCTGACACAGAAAAAAGACCAATCATCAATTCTAAAAAACGTTATTTACATAAAATTTTATGTTTTATTACTTCGATGATATATTTATTATTACTGATTTTTATAAAAGACTATTATTTAAGAAATATTATATTTTTCTCACTGCTTCTTGAAACAGTTTTGATACTGCCAATTAGTTATAAAATATTTAATCTGAAATATGACAATTATAAAAATTACGTAAGTAGTAATTGTTAGCAGTTTAAGTATTTTTATATAAAGAAAGGAGGTAAATATGAAACTTTTTGCAACTGTAGTATCTGCTTTATGTGCATTCTTTGCATTAACTGCAAGTGGTGCTTCTTGGCTTGGATACCTTGAAGAACCAGAAATTCCTGAAAGTTTGATGAAATAATTATTTATTAAATTTTTAGAAAATTAAAATAAAACTTACTTTTTATAAATTATAAAGTGAGTTTTATTTTATTTTCAATGTTATTAATGTGACAAATTTGTTGTCAACTATTTTTTGGCTATAATCAATATATTTAGATTTATTGTAAATCTTATCAACTATATATAATCCTAATCCGCGATGTTTCCCTTTAGTTGAAAAATTTTTACGTTTAATATCTTTTAATTTGAAATTTTTAATAAAGCTATTTTCTATATAAAATATAACTTTATCATCTTCCATATAAATATCTAAACAAAGCGTTTTATCTTTTGTTTCTTTTGCTGCTTCAATAGCATTGTCCATAAATATTCCCAACATTTTGCATAATTTATCATAATCATGTAGATTATCGTCAATTAGATATTTTTTAACTGAATTTGAACAAGTAAATATAAATTTTATATTTTCTTGATTAATATAATTTATTTTATAATATAATACCCCTTTTATTCCAAAAGGTAAATTACTAATGTTTTGCAAATTATTATCTATATTCTGACTGTAATCCAGTATCATTTTGTTTAATATAGTTATAAAACTTTTACTATTTTTATTTTTAATTGACTTTAATACAATTAAATTATTTAAAATTTCATGTTTTAAAATTCTATATTTGTCTAGTGATATTTCATAATTTTTCATGTAATTTAAAATTATTTGTTGTTTTTCTTCATTTCTAATTAATTCTTCTTGAAAATTAACTATGATTATAAAGCAAACAAAGGTTATTGATAAAAACACTGTATTAGTGAAATATGTAATTTTGTTTGTACTTAATGTGAAAGTAGCTATTAAATAAATGATAAAACAAATAAACATATAAATTAGAAAACGCATGTTTTTTTCGTTTTTTATAGTTATTAAATTTAAAATTTTAATTATATATGTTTTAAATACTTTTATATTTATTATTAACATCATAAACAAGGATATAATAATTGTAAATAAATTTTTAATGATTATTTGAATTTCTGTAATTTCAAAAACATTTTTCAGTGGTACAAGTATAAACATTATTGAAAAAATTACTTCTAATATTAATTCTATAAAATATATTATTATAACTTTAATTAAAGTTGTTTTTGCTCTTTCATTAAATATAATTGTCATTATTATAAAAATTGTAAATATATTTAGATATATTTTAACGTGGTTTAAAAAATTTAGTGTACCAGTTATTAGTGTTATCAATGAAGAAAAAATAATTAAAATAATTATTTTAAAATTTAAAAAATCAATTTTTTTATTTGATAATTTATTATATAGATATATAAATGAAATATAACTAATATCAATTGTGATTAGTGAAATAAGTATTCCAATCATTACCTAACTACACTTAATTCCTTTTTATGTGTTTTTGCAAGAAAATATATTTCTTCTCCATTTTCAAATATTATCTTATTGTCTTTCCATACAAAGGCTTCCACTTTTTCTGTATTAACTATACATGCTTTATGGGTAAATTTAAATCTACCATCTAATTTTTGTGCTATATCTGTAATATTCATAATTACTTTGTATTTTTTGTTGTTTGTTGTGTTAATTATACATTTTCTTTCTACTGTGTCTCTATAAATATACAAAATTTTATTTAAATCAATGTTGTAATCTATACCTTTATATTTAAATTTTAATGTTTTTTTATTGGCAATTTGTTTTAAACAAATATCAAATAATTCAAATAAGTTTTTCTCTGCTTCATATTGCTTATTTACAAAATCTAATATTTGTAGTCTTTGTTTAAACGTATCATAGGCCATTCCACCATTGACAGTAAAAATTATAATTGGACTTATCCAATCTGTTTCTCTTAATTTTCTCGATAAATCTATTGCAGTCGTATTTGGTAATTCAAAATCAAAAATATAAATATTGTTGTTATCAGATGAAATCATTAATGATTCAAGTTCAGAACAATCTTTTTCAAATTCAATTATGTCAAATTCCATTTTGTTTTTCATCATATAATTTAATATTATATTTTTAAGTCTTTTTCTATGCATTTTATTATCTTCTACAACCACAAAATTTATCATATATTCGCCCTTTATTCTTATACTCTT
>CALXUH010000015.1 GCA_944391645.1 uncultured Clostridia bacterium
AGAACAGTTAAGTGAAGCAGAATATGTATTTGAAAGAGTAATAATATTATTTTTAACTGTTATGTAAGTATTAAAATTAGGTAATGATATAAATGTATCTTTAGTATTTAAAGTTTGATATCCATAAGTATTAGATGAATTGCTAGATTTAACTTTAAAAACATACTGCTTAGAAAAATCTAAACGAGTAATATCAACATCAAAATAATAAGTATTACCACGTTTTTCAACATAAACCCATTGAGTATCAAGCCCGTCAGTAGATTGAAGAACAATTTTAGGAATAGCTGAAAGTTCAGTATTAGTTCCATTTAAGTTTTCAAAGATATTAGAATTACCAGCAATACAATCACGATCACCCCAACTATGAATATAAAACAAAGTTGCAGTAGAACAGTTGAGAGGAGCTGAATATGTATTAACAGCTAGAGTTTGATTAATACTTAAAAATATAACAAAAATAAAAAATAAAAATAACAATATTGATGAAATTCTTTTTTTCATTTAAATAACCTCCAAAATAATTATAGCATAAATTAAAACAAATATATATATAAATATTTATTTTATTACAAAAACAAATAAAAATTATAACATAGTTAATTTTTAAATTTTCGATTTAGATTGTTCTTTAATTTTTCAGTATTCTCTTTTATTTTTATGGTATTCATTTTTATTTTACTTTTAATACTTTCTAAAGTAGGGTAAGCATGAATCAAACGCTTGTGAAGAATAGATTTAGAAAGTAATATTTCTTTGACTTTCTTAGTAATTTCCTCTGTATTATCTAATTCTTTATATAAATTCGTAGTTGTAGATCGAACAGAAGATATAATGTTAAAAGATAAAATATTATCAGTAACAAATACTATAAATAAAATTATTGATAATACCATAATCAAAGAGTTAGGAATACTATTTAAGATATTCAATATAAAAGGATTTGAAACGTACATAACCAAAAGCCCAAGCAATCCAAATACTATAATTGTATCTAAACAAACCCTACCATTAATATTAAATCTTTTTTGACTGTAATCCCACCATCTGGCTTTAAAAAGTTTTTCCATAAAATAACTTGTAAAATACTCTAATGTTCCACATACAAGAATAGCCATTATAAAAAGTGTTAGAGCATCATCTGTGTACTTTCTCAACAAAAAGGTAATTGCCAAAGCTCCAAATCCATAAATTGGGCAATATGGACCAATTAAAAAACCTCTATTAATAAATTTTTTTTTCTCAATTAATTTCCCAATAACTTCAAGAAGCCATCCACAGAATGAATAAAATAAAAACACTAAAAAATAAATCATTATATTATGCATAAATATCTCCTTAAAAAATACAAAGTAGGTATATGTATTCATATAAAAAGACGATTTTTTATTCAAATCGTCTTCATGAAATAAATTCTATAAATTTTCAACAGTATTTATATTCATATTATTTAAGCCTTGTATATTAATATAAACTCCAGCTCCAACAAGAGAACCACCAGCTTTTTCTACTAACTGTTTTGCTGCATTTAATGTTCCTCCAGTAGCTAACACATCATCAACAAAATAAAAATTTTTGTCTTTATAATTCCCGTTTTTTGGAAGACAAAGCATATCTTTACCATATTCTTTTTCATATTCTACAGTCAGAACTAAGTCATCTGGAAGTTTACCAGGTTTTCTAATAGGAACGAATCCTAATCCTAGATTTATAGCAATTGCTGTACCAAAAATATAACCCCTAGATTCAGGAGCAATTATGTAATCTACATTTTTAGGTACCTTAGATGTCATTGCACTGATAATTGCTTTGAAATCATTTCTATCAGTAAGCTTTGGAGAAATATCAATAAATTTAACTCCTTTTGCTGGAAAATCTTGAATAAATCTTAAATCAGCCATAATAACACACCCTTTTAAAAAAAATACATATCTATTATATCATAATTATATATAAATAGTAAATAATTTATTATAAAAAATTTAATTCTACAGCATATGCTAATAAATTTTATAAATAAAATGAAATGTGATGAATTTTATAATCAAATATGATAAAATAAACAAGGTGAATATTTATGGAACAATTTTATGAAATAAAAAAAATAGATTCGTTTAAATTAAAACATATATTTGAGTGTGGACAATGCTTTAGATGGAACAAAGAAGCAGATGGTAGCTATACAGGAGTTTTTAAAGGGAATGTACTAAATGTTAAAGAAGAAAAGGAAAAAATAAAGTTTCAAGGTATTTGTAATTGCAATATAAAAGATATTGTAGAAGATTATTTTGATTTAAATACGAACTATGAAGAAATAAAAACGAAATTAAGAAGTGTAGACGATTTTTTAAAAGAAAGTATTAAATTTGGAAATGGCATAAGAATATTAAACCAAGATTTATGGGAGGTTCTAATTTCATTTATTATATCAGCTAATAATAATATTCCAAGAATTAAAGGAATTATAGAAAAAATGTCATGTAGATATGGAAAAAAAATAGAATATTTAGGTAAAGACTATTATACTTTCCCAGAAGTAGAAGAGTTATCAAAAGCAAGTATAGAAGATTTAAGACAATTAGGTTTAGGTTTTAGGGATAAAAGAGTATATGAAACAACTAAAATAATAAAAAATGGAGAAGTTAATTTAAATAAAATAAAACAAATAAAAGATACAAACAAGGTTAGAGAAATTTTAGAAGATTTACCAGGAGTGGGACCAAAAGTTGCAGACTGTGTTTTGCTATTTGGACTAAAAAGATTTGAAGTATTTCCAATCGATGTATGGGTAAGACGTGTCATGAATGATTTATATATAAAAAATAAGGATGAAACAAAAGTCAATAAAAAAGAAATAGAAGAACTTGCAAAAATGAAATATGCAGATTTGGCTGGAATAGCACAGCAATATTTATTTTATTGGAAAAGAGAAACTGCATAGAGTATTTTGAAAAATATATAAGATATAAAGGAGAAAAGGATGGGTTTACAATTTGTTTATGGACGAGCTGGAACAGGAAAATCAAATTTCTGCTATCAAGAAATAAAAGAAAATATAAATAATAAAAATAAAATATATATAATTACACCAGAACAATATTCATATATGGCAGAAAAAAAATTGCTTCAAATTATTGAAAAACAAGCAATATTAAATGCTGAAGTATTAACATTTGAGCGTATGGCTGATAGAATAAATGCAGAAGTTGAAGGAAAGAGCAATAAACAAATTACAAAATCGAGCAAGGCCATGCTTGTATATAAAATATTACAAGATAAAAAAAATGATTTTACTTTTTTAGGAAATTCTAATGAAAATTTAAATTTAGCTATAAAAACAATAACAGAGTTTAAAAAACACGGGGTAAAAATTGAGAGTATTAATAAAAATATAAACAATATAGATGATATAAGTTTAAAATTAAAATTGCAAGATATGCGAACAGTATACATAGAGTATGAAAAAAAAATACAAAATAACTATATAGACGAAGATGACAAACTAACAAAACTATCTAAAAATATAATCAAAAGTACTATGTTTGATGGAAGCTATGTATATATAGATGAGTTTTCAGGTTTTACATACCAAGAATATGAAATATTAAAAGTTTTGCTAAAAAAAGCAAAAAAGGTTGTTATAACTATGTGTATTGATCCTAAAGAAGTACCTATGAATGAAAATCTAGATACAAGCATATTTTATCCAAACAAAATAACTATGGATAAAATAACTAAAATTGCAGAAAATGAAAATGTGGAAATAGAAAAACCAGTTATTTTGGAAAAAACATATAGGTTTAAAAATGAAGAACTAAAATATGTTGAAGAAAATATTTATACTAATTGCTATAAAAAATATAATAAAGATAATGAAAATATAAAATTATTTTTAGCTGCTAATCCATATTCAGAAATAGAATATGTGGCAAAACAAATAATTAGATTAGTAAGAGATAAAGAATATAAGTATAGCGATATATCAATAATTACAAAAGATATAGACAATATAAAAAGTATAGCAAAAGCAGTTTTTAATAAATACAATATACCTATATTTATTGATGAAAAAAATGAATTAACTCAGAATATTGCAATTAAATATATTTTAGCAATATTAGAAATATTTTCCAATAACTGGTCTATGGAGTCTGTTCTAAATTACATTAAATTGGGATTTTGTAATATTGAAAAACAAGAAATCTATCAAATAGAAAATTATATAAAAAAATGGGGAATAAGAGGTTTAAAAAAATATAAAGAAGAGTGGAAACTTGAGGAAAATGAGGAAAAAATAAAAAATATAAATGATATTAGAAAAAGAGTAGTAGAACCATTATTTATATTAAAAGAAGGTTTAAATTATAAAAATACAGTGTATGAAATTAGCAAAAATATATACAATTTTCTTGAAAAGAATAATTTTTACAATAAACTTAATGAAAAAATATTAGTCTTAGAACAAAATAAAGAATTAAGGATCGCCAATGATTATAAACTAAGCGTAGATGAATTAATTGCTGTGCTAGATGAAATGGTAGAGTTTTTCAAAGATGAAAAAATTACTTTTGAAAAATACAGTGAAATATTAAAAAAAGGTTTATCCTCTAGAGAACTAGGAAGTATTCCTCAAACTATGGAACAGGTTATTTTAGGAGATATAGATAGATCAAGAACACATAAAGTTAAAGCTGTATTTGTAATTGGAATGAATGATGGCGTATTTCCAAGTGCAAATAGGAATGAAGGTTTTTTTAATGATAAGGATAGAGAAAGTTTAAAAATACTAGGTTTAGAACTTGCAAAAACCACATTAGAAATGTTATTTGATGAGGAATTTAATATATATAGAGCTCTAACAACAGCAGAAAATGAATTATATTTATCATATTCATCATCAGATCAAGACGGTACATCTCTTAGAAAGTCTGCTATTATAACAAAAATAAAAAAAATATTTCCAAGGATAAAAGAACAAAGTGATGTCGTATATAAATTAACTGAAATTTCAAGCCAAGATAGCACTTTTGAAGAATTACTATATAATTTAGGAGAATATATAAAAGGAAAAGATATTAATCCAATATGGTTTGAAATCTATAAATGGTATTATAATGAAGAAAAATGGAAAAGCAAACTATTAAATAACTTAAAAGCTCTGGAACATACTAATAAAACAGAAATTATAAATTCACAAAATATTGAAAAATTATATGGTAAAAAAATAAAAACAAGTATATCAAAATTAGAACAATACAGGAAATGTCCATTTTCTTTTCACTTGAAATATGGATTAAATCTAAAAGAAGAAGAAGAATTTAAATTAAAATCAATTGACACAGGTACTTTTATGCATGATATCATTGACACATTTTTTGAAGAGACAAGTCAAGAGAATTTAAAATCTCTAACTAAGGAAGAAATAAAAGTAATTGTTTTTGATATAATTGAAAAAAAATTAAATCTAAAGAAAAATGCAGTTTTTACAAGTTCACCTAAATTTATTATACTTACAAATAGATTAAAAAATATAGTGGCGCAGTCTATTTATTATATTGTATATCAGATGCAAAATAGCAAATTTGATATACTTGGAAATGAAGTTGAATTTAGTAAAACAATAGATAATATTGAAATTGTAGGTAAAATAGATAGAATAGATATGGCAGAAGATGAACAAGGAAGTTTTATTAGAATTATTGATTATAAATCTTCTGTTCAAAATTTAGATTTAAACAAAATGGTTGCAGGGATACAAATACAATTATTAACATATGTTGATATAATATCTATGGAAACAAATAAAGAACCTGCAGGAGTATTTTACTTTAACTTAATTGAACCAATAATCTCAAAAAATAAAAATTTATCTGATGAGGAAATAGAGGAAGAAATAAGAAAAGCCTTTAAAATGAAGGGATTTGTTTTAGGCGATTTAAAAATAATAAAAATGATGGATAACAATTTAGATACAGGAACATCAAAAATAATACCTGTTACATTAGATAAAGAAGGAAATATTAATCAAAAAAAATCAAATGTTCTTACTAAGGAAGAATTTAAAATTCTTCAGATAAAAATAAATAAATTAATAAAGCAAATTGCAAATGAAATACAAAATGGAAATATTAATATAAAACCAATATATAATTCAAAACAAAAAAAATCGGCTTGTGAATACTGCTTGTATAAACCAATCTGTGGATTTAATCCAAGAGAGGATTTATATGAATATATACCAAATAAATCAAAAGAAGAAATATTTGAGCAATTAAACAAAGAAGTTCAATAATTAAGAAAATCTAGAAGGAGTGATATTATGGTAGGATTTTATGCAGGTTCGTTTGATCCATTTACAAATGGGCATTTGCAAATTGTAAGAAAGGCAGTTAAATGCTTTGACAAGATAATAATAGGAATAGGATATAATTCTGATAAAGTAGAAAGAATAGATAAGGAACAAATGAGGAAGGCTATAGAAGAGACAATAGAAGAAATTGGTCTAAATAATGTTAAAGTAATTTTATATGAAGGATTAACTGTAGATGAAGCAAAAAAACAAGGAGCAGACATATTAATAAGAGGGTTAAGAAATGGTACTGATTATCAATATGAGGAAAATATTTCAGAAATGAATGAAAAAATGGCGGGAATAGATACATGTTATTTTAGAGCTGGAGAATTAGGATATTTATCATCTAGCTTTGTAATGGAATTATATAATCACAATAAACCAATAGACAAATATGTACCAAAACAGGTTGCAAAATTATTAAGAAGAAATAAAAGTAGATATTATCATAAAAATACAAAGAAAGGAAAATTATGAAAATAATTGGAATAACAGGATCATCTGGTAGTGGGAAAAGTACAGTAGCTAATATATTATCAAAGCAATTAAAAGCAGAATTAATTAATGCAGATGATATTGCAAAACAAATGCAAAAAGCAGGTTCGGAATATTTTAATAACATAGTAAATTTGTTTGGAACAGAAATTATCAAAGAAAATGGTTCTCTAAATAGAAAAAAAATTGCAGAAATAATTTTCCAAGATAAAAATCAGAGGGATAAATTAGATAATATTACTTATAAATATGTAGTAAAGGAAATAGAAAATCAAATAAAAATTTCCAAGGCACAGACTATTATAATAGATGCACCATTACTTATAGAAAGTAAATTAAACAAAATATGCAATATTATAATAGCTGTTATAAGTAGGCAAGAAGAACAAATAAAAAGAATTTGTGCGCGTGATAATATAGAAGAAAATGTAGCAAAATTAAGAATTAAAGCACAAAAAAATAATGAATTTTATCAAAAAAATGCAGATTATATTATAGAAAATAACGGAGGAAATTATAATGAATTCGTGGGAAAAATTAGAAAACTTGTGTCTAAATTGCAACAAATGTAAGCTCTCAAAAGGAAGAAATAAGGTTGTAATCGGATGTGGCAATAAAGAAGCAAAATTAATGTTTATAGGCGAAGGACCAGGAGCAGATGAGGATGCACAAGGAATACCATTTGTAGGAAAAGCAGGCAAACTTATGAATATGGCATTAGAAGGAATAGGTATAAAAAGGGAAGAGGTGTATATTACAAATATAGTAAAATGCAGACCACCTCAAAATAGAAATCCAGAAAAAGAAGAAATAATTTCATGCATGAAATATTTACAGGCTCAAATTAGATTAGTACAACCACAAGTAATTGTATTACTCGGTAATGTTGCACTTAAAAGCATACTAGGAGAGGAATATGGTATAACAAAAACAAGAGGAATGTGGATAGAAAAAGGAAAAATAAAATATATGCCAACATTTCATCCAGCAGCTTTACTTAGGGATGAAACAAAAAAAATATTATTTTGGAAGGATTTAAAATGTGTAAAAAAAGAAATGGAAAAAATACAAATATAATCTAAAAAAATGATTGCAAAATGTATATAATTTTGATATACTAAAAAAAATAAAATTAGGAGGTAATAATATGACACCACATAATGAAGCTAAAAAAGAAGACATAGCAAAAATTGTATTGATGCCAGGAGATCCATTAAGAGCAAAATATATAGCAGAAAATTTTATGGAAGATGTAAAATTAGTTAATCAGGTTAGAGGAATGTATGCATATACAGGAACATACAAAGGCAAAAAAATAACTGTAATGGGACATGGAATGGGAATTCCAAGCGTGGGAATTTATACTCATGAATTATTTAAATTTTATGATGTAGACTGTATAATAAGAATTGGAAGTTGTGGTGGATATGTTACATCACTAAATCTTAAAGATATTATAGTAGTAAATGAGGGATATAGTGAATCTACATTTGCAGAAGTATATAATGGAGAAAAAGCACATTCAATATCAGCAAAAAATTCATGTAATGATGTAATAATAGAAACAGCAAAAGAGATGAATTTAAATATTGTACAAGGAAATGTTCATAGTACTGATGCTTTTTACTCAGAAACAGCCAATTTAAAAGAATTATATGAAAAACATGGATGTATTGCTGCAGAAATGGAATCATTTGCATTATTCCATATAGCAAATGCTTTAAATAAAAAGGCAGCATGTATATTATCTGTAACAGATTCATTAGTTAAACCTGAACAATTAACACCAGCTGAAAGACAAACTGCTTTAACTAATATGATAAAATTAGGCTTAGAAACAGCTATAAAACTATAAAAGGAGGAAAACCATGAAAAAATATGAGTGCACAGTATGTGGATATGTGTATGATGAAAGTATAGAAAATGTTAAATTTGAAGATTTACCAGAAGATTGGGTATGCCCTTTATGTGGAGTAGGAAAGGACATGTTTAAAGAAGTAGAAGAATAAAAGAATAAAATACCTCTTTTTGGAAATACTTTTAATAAGTAAATCCAAAGGAGGTCTTTTTTTGATAAATAAGGTTGAAATTGCATCAGTAAATACTGCTAAATTACCTGTACTATCAGACGAAGAAAAAACGGAATTATTAATAAAAATAAAACAAGGAGATAAAGAAGCTAGAGAAAAATTTATAAATGGAAATTTAAGATTAGTATTATCAGTGGTTCAAAGATTTTGTAATAGAGGAGAAAGTGCAGATGATTTGTTCCAAATAGGATGTGTAGGGTTGATAAAAGCAATAGATAATTTTGACTCAAATCTAAATGTAAAATTTAGCACATATCGGGGTACCAATGATAATTGGAGAAATAAGAAGACATTTAAGGGATAATAATCCAATAAGAGTAAGCAGGTCGATTAGAGATTTAGCCTATAAGGCGATACAAGTAAAAGAAAAAATTTTTAAAGAAACTCAAAAAGAAGCAACTGTTGAAGACATAGCAAAAGAGTTAAATGTAGAAAAAGAAGAAGTAATATTAAGTTTAGATGCTATACAGGATCCAATTTCACTACAAGAGCCAGTATATAATGAAAGCAGTGAAAATATATATGTAATGGATCAAGTTAAAGATTCGAAAAATACCGATGAATTATGGGCAGAGAATATAACAATTTCAGAAGCAATGAAAAAATTAAGTGAAAGAGAAAAAAATATAATTAGAAGAAGGATTTTTGATGGAAAAACACAAATGGAGGTTGCAGAGGAAATAGGAATATCTCAGGCACAGGTATCAAGATTAGAGAAAAATGCAATAAAAAGAATAAAAAGAATGTATAAATAATTAGACTAAAAAGATATTAAAAATAAATAAATTATATTTCTACTAATATAATATCGTCACCAATTAACTTAATGTTTTTCCAGGGGATAACAATATCATTATTTGAAGAAAAAAAACTAATAAATTTAGAAGAACCAGGAACTATAATAGATGTTATCATGCCTGTTTCTAAATCAGCATTTACATCTTGAACAAACCCTAATCTTCTACCATCATTTATATTAATTACTTCCTTATGTTTAAAATCTAACCCTTTTCCAGACACAAACATCATCTCCAAAATAGAATATATTATAAATATATTCTAAGCAAAAAAAAAAATTAAAAAAAATTAAAAAATATATTGACATTAGTTTTAAATAATGTTAATATAAAAAAGTACCAAGTAAATATGAAGACACATTTATATATAGCATATATATAATTAGTAATATTCTGGACATAAAATTAAACATTTAAGATAAGAAAAATTACTAATTTTTTTGCGCTTTAAAAAATATAAAATATTTTTTAAAAAAAGTGTTGACAACAAAAAAAAATAAAGGTACAATAGCGTACGTTCTCTACATAAAACAGAGAACAAAGTACATTGAAAAATAAACAATAAAATTCTTTAAATGAGTGGAGAATTTGAAAAAATTCGTACAAACCAAATAATTTGGAGAAAACCAATCAAAAAAACGAAAAATGAGTTGGAAAGACTCTAGTAAAAATAAGAACTCGAAAGAGAGAAGATAATAACTAGAGAGTTTGATCCTGGCTCAGGATAAAC
>CALXUH010000016.1 GCA_944391645.1 uncultured Clostridia bacterium
CTATTATTACGAAAGAACAATTTTATAAAGTTCAAGAGATTTTCAAAAGTAAAACAAGAAGATGTAAAAATGGCGAAGTACATCTATTTGCAAACAAGCTAGTATGCCTAGATTGTGGTGCAAAACTTTATAAATGCCAAAATGATAGAGGCTACATTTATTTTTCTTGTAAAGGCTCTAAAAAGTTATATGGGACTTGCACTACACATTCTATTGGTTATGAAAATCTTAAAAATTTAGTGACTGAAAAAATTAGAGAAAAAATATTAGCTTTTTATAACTTTGACAATATATCAGATGATTTATTTGTTTCAAACGATAACTTAAATAAAACTAAATTACTGCAAAAAAAAGTAGATATACTTTCTAAGGAAATGGAAGATATCAATAAAGCAATAAAAGGACTGTATTTAAACAAAGTAAGTGGCAAAGTCCCAGAAGATGTGTTTGAAGATTTAAACTCCTCTTTTCTAACTGATAAATCAGTAAAGCAAAAAGAACTAACTAAAGTTAAAAATGATTTATCTAATTTAAAGGAAAAAGGATTAAACAGTAAATTTATAAAAGAACAAAAAGAAAAAATAATTAATCACTTTAAGGATTTTAAAGAACTTAATTATGATATTGTTAATAGCTTTATAGATTATATTGAAATTGGAGAAAAAGACAAAAAGACTAAAACTCAAGATGTTGTAATACATTGGAATTTTTAAAAAATTATAGTATTTTAAATTAATTTGTGTTATACTATTATTAGAAATTTTTAAAGAAAGGATGGTAAAAATTATGATTAGCAAAAAGCAAGAAATTCTTGCAACAGTTAATACTTTACCAGATGATACTACTTGGGATGATGCAATTTATACTTTATATTTGCATTCAAAATTACAAAAAAGTCAAGATGATATTAAAAATGGTAGAGTAATGACTATTGAAGAATCTAAAGAAAGGATGAGAAAAAAATATGCAAGTTTTGATGTCAAATGAGGCACATGAAGATATAGATTCTATCTATGAATATATATCGCGTGACTCTATTAAATATGCAAACGAAACTTCAGAAAAGATTTATTCTCGTATATATGAACTAGAAAGCTCTCCATATTTAGGTCGCTATGTTCCTGAATTATCGGACAAGCATCTTAGAGAACTTATTTATAAAAGTTATCGAATAGTTTATGATGTTTCTGAAGATTCAAATACCGTTTACATACATTTTGTCGTTCATGGCAAAAGAAATTTTAAATCATTTTATAAATCTTACATTAAAAATAATTTTTAATTCAAATTATTATTAAATTCTTTTTGGATAGATTCCAAACCCACCCCATGGTCTGTATAATATGCTCCTACTCCTGCATTTTTCATTTCTTCTGCTGAACATCCATCTGTTAATTGATGAACCAATGTACCAACCATTTCTAAATGTGCCAATTCTTCTGTACCTATATCATTTAGTATAGCTTTTGACTTTTGGTCTGGCATTCCAAAACGTTGGCTTAAATATCTAAGAGAAGCCCCTAACTCACCATCTGGTCCTCCGATATTGTGATATTATCATTCCTGCAAGTTTAGGATTTTTATTTTTTATTTTTATTGGGTATTCTAATATTTTATTATAAGTCCACATATTCTAATTATTCCCCCTTTCCCATGGCCAAGGTTCCTCTAGCCATCTCCATTTATTGCATGGATAATAAATAGAAAGAGGTCCATAAACCTTTTGGTATTTATCCATTAAATCTTTTAATTCTCTTGCATATTTTCTGTATAGGCATAATGCTCTTTGATCTTCTGGATGTGTATTTAAATATAATCCTAATTCAATTACTGAAAAGTTTAATTCTCTTATTTGCATTAGCATATGCTCTCTTGCACATTCATTTTTTTCTACTTTATTACTATCAATCATGTTGTTATCACATAAGCAGTTTTTTCTTTCATTATCTTCCATTAACCATTGCACCCCTCTTTTATTTTATTTAAATTTCTAATATACTCTATTTCTCTTTGGCTTTGGCATGGCATATAAGGGCTAACTAGCTCTGGAAATATTGTTCCCATTTTTAGTCCAACACTTGGAATAAACGTTTTATCCATTTTTTGAATTGGAACATAACTTTGCCCAAACATAGGATTATGTGGAAAATAACTATGCTCTTCATCAAAACCACATGAACAATCATCATACATATTGTCGTAGTTTTCTACATCTAAACACATTTGTTGTATATTTTCATTATTATTGTACATACAACCGCATTCCCTTTTTTGCGAATAATTTCTATACATTATTTTTCCTCCTTTTTCTAATGTATACTATATTTTATGACATTTTTTGTATAATTGTTCCATATAATGTTCTTGACATTTTTTTAGTTTAAATTATATAATTAATTATATTTTTAAGGAGGGATTTATTTTGAAAAACAAGTTTTTAATTTTATTTTTTATTTTGTTTTTTATTTTTACAACTTCTGTTTTTGCTTCAAATTCCAATGTGGATATTATAAATTCAGATGTATATACAGTTGAAGATGATTTTTATAGTTTAGATTCCACAATTTCTGGCAATGTATTTGTATATTCAGATGAATTTGAAATGCTAAATACTGCTTCAATTGAAGGTAATTTATATGTAACATGTAAAAAGGCACAAATTAAGTCTGATGTTACTTATTCAAAAACCATTTCTAAAGATGGTTCTTATTCTATAGAATCTGTTAATTCTTATGCAGTTGTTAATGGTAATGCTTTTATTATTTGTGATGAGTTTATTTTGGAACCTGGTGCTGAAATTAATGGAGATTTATATATTATAGCTAAAAAAATAGATATTCAAAAATCGTCATCAATTTATGGAAATCTTTTTGCTAGTAGTGAAGAAATATTATTAGATGGCAGAGTAAGTAATAGTGTTTATGCCATTTCTGATAATTTTAACATGAGCTATTATGGATCAATTTCTAAGGATTTGCATCTAAATTCTGAAAATGTAACTTTAAATTCTGTAATACATAGAAATGCTTATATTTCATCAAAAGTAATTACTACCAATCAAGATTTTTTGTTATATGGCAACCTAGAATCTAACTCACATCAGTTTAATTTCTCTGGTCAGATTGATGGAGATGCAAAAATAAATTCTAAAGAATTAAACTTTTTAAACAATAATGAAGAAGATGATTCAAAATGTTTAATTTCAGGTAATTTAAGTTATTCAACTAAAGAAGAAATGCAAATTGGGAATGATATAGTTATAGGTGATATTAATTATTCTAATTACATAGAAAAAATAGATAAAACACTTTCTTATTATTTTAAATCTTTTGCTATAGATTTAATTGCTTTTATTATCTATGTTTTAGCTATTATTTTATTGTTTAAACTAATTAATAAAAATTATATTGCAGAAAAACATCAAATAACTGTAAAAAATATTTTACTATCAGTTGGTATTGGTATAATTAGCTTATTAGCAGTTATATTAATCTCAATATTTTTAATTTTTACTAAAATTGGTTTACTATTAGGTATTGTATTTATATTTGCATATTTATTCTTATTATTAATATCAATTCCTTTACTAATTTTAGATATTGCTTCATTATTCTCTAATAGATTAAATTTATACATAGCCATATCTTTAATTACACTAGCATTATATTTAATTTCTCTAATACCAATAGTTGGTTCAATTATGATGTTTATAGTTATTTTAACAGGAGTCGGAAGAGTTGTTAATAAAATTTTTATAGATAAATAAAAAATGGCAGGTTTTATTCCTGCCAATTTTATTATCCTATTTAACACTAGGATATATTATTTTTTAATTCTTTTATTACTGTTTTATAATCTTTAGCCGATATTATTGCATTTCCAACAACAGCTATATCTGCCCCAGCATTTCTTACTGCATTTATTGTATTAATGTTTATTCCTCCATCAACTTCTATATATGTATCTAAATTATTATCTTTTATATATTTTTTTATAATTTTTACCTTTTCTACAGTTTCTGGTATTAGTTTTTGTCCTCCTTTTCCTGGTTCTACAGTCATTATTAAGCACAGATGTAAATATGGTAAAAATTCAATTACCTCCTCTACATTTGTATTTGGTTTTATTGAAATACCACATTTAATTTCATTATCCTGTATATATTTTATATATTTTTTTACTTCTTCTTTATTTTTGCATGCCTCTAGATGAAATGTAATTATATGTGGTTTAAATATGGAATATCTATCTATGTTTTCTTTAATGTTTTCTACCATTAAATGTACATCCAAAGGTATATTTGACATTTGGCTTATTTCATTTGTAAATGTATACATCTTTTCTTCTGTATTTTGCTCAACAAATTTTCCATCCATAACATCTATATGGTAATAATTGGTTCCTGCTGTTTCTAAATTATAAAATGTTTTTATTGAGTTTTCCTTTTCTACTCCTAAAACTGATGTAGATATTTCTATCATTTTTACACCTCTTTCTTTTTTAATCCTAATTAAACTCTTTTGGTTTTAACTCTAAATATATTGGTTCTTCTTCTTTTATAATCGTAGATTTTCCATGACCTGGATATACGATTGTATCTTCAGGTAAAACCATCAGTCTATTTGTAATAGAATCCATTATTTGTTCAAAACTACTCGTTGGTAAATCTGTTCTACCCCATGAGCCTCTAAATAAAGTATCCCCTGAGAAAAGCATTTTTTCTTCTTCACAGTATAAAGATATACTTCCAATTGTATGCCCTGGTGTATATATTACTTTAAATTGTAGATTTCCTATATGAATAATATCCCCATCATCTAATCTAGCATCTTCTTCTATGCTAATATCCCCGATTCCAATATGTGAGCTTAAATTTATATTAGGATTTTTCAAGCCTTCATGATCAAATCTATGTATTAATATTTTCCCTCCATATTCTTTTTTTAATTTTGTCGCAACCCCCATATGGTCTCCATGGCAATGTGTTAATAGTATATATTTTACATTTGCTTCTATTACATTTAACATTTCTTCAATTTTTTCAATTGAACCTCCTGGGTCAATTACCATTGTTTCTTTTGTTTCTTCATCTTGAATAATGTAGCAGTTTATTCCCATAAATCCACCTGCATTAACTTTTAATCTCTTAAGTATCATTTTTTTACCCTCTTTCTTTTGATTATTTTTTACGGTTTACTTCATATACACTATCTACTTTTCTAATTGCTTTTACTATTACATTTAATTCTTCTATATCTTTAACTTCTATTGTTATATCTATTGTAGCAATTCTATCTCTATTTGTCTTTGTATTTACACCCATTATGTTTATTTTTCTTGATGTTATTTCTTTTACAATATCCGCAAGTAGGCCTGTTCTATCATTTGATAGAATTTCTATGTTTACACTATAATTTTCTTTCTTTTCTTTTTCACACCATTCTACATCTATAATTCTTTCTTCTTCTGATAGTAAATCTTTAATATTGGTACAATCTCGTCTATGGATTGAAACTCCTCTACCTTTTGTTATATATCCTATAATTTCATCACCAGGTAATGGATTACAACATTTTGAGAATTTTACTAGGCAATTATCAATACCTTTTACAATAACTCCAGATGCCGGTAGCTTTTTTATTTTTTCTTTTGTTTCTACTAATTCTTGAATTTTTTCTTCTATTGTATCTTCTTCGTTTTCCTTTTTGTATTCTTCTAGCAATCTTGTTAAGATTTTATTAGGTGATATAGCACCAAATCCGACACTTGCAAACATATCATCTTGTGTATTGTAATTATATCTTTTTAAAACAGCTTGTATCCATTCTGGTTTAAACAAATCACTATGGGACATACCAATTTTCTTTATTTCTTTATCTAATATTTCTTTCCCTTTAGCAATATTTTCTTCTCTTTCAGCTTTTTTAAACCATTGTTGTATTTTATTTTTTGCACTTGTACTTTTTACTATTTTTATCCAATCACGGCTAGGTCCTTTAGATGTATCTGATGTAATAATTTCAACAATATCACCATTTTTTAATGGAGTAACTATTGGCATCATCTTACTATTAATTTTACAACCTACCATTTTATGTCCTACTTCTGCATGTATTGAATATGCAAAATCTATTGGAGTAGCATCTCTTGGTAAGGATTTAATTGCACCTTTTGGAGTAAAAACATAAACTTCATCTTCAAATAATTCTCTTTTTAAATTTTTTAAAAATTCATCTGGATCTTGCATTTCTTTTTGCCATTCTAGTGTTTCCCTTAGCCATGCAAGCTTATCTTCTGTTACTATTACATTCGCCTTTTTGTTTTTATTTGCTTCTTTATATGCCCAATGAGCAGCTATACCAAATTCTGCAACCTGATGCATATCCCAAGTACGTACTTGAACTTCAAATGGTGTTCCTTTTGGTCCAAGTAAAGTTGTATGTATTGACTGATACATATTAGGTTTAGGAACGGCAATATAATCCTTAAATCTTCCAGGCATTGGAGTATATAAATCATGAACAACCCCTAGTGCTGCATAACAGTCTTTAACTGAGTTTACTATAATTCTTAATGCAAATAAATCATATACTTGATCTAAAGTTATATTATCTCTTTGCATTTTTCTATAAATACTATATAAATGTTTTGCTCTTCCTGTCATCTCAGCATTTATTTTTGCTTTTTTTAATTCTAATTTTATTTCCTCCATTATTTTATCTATAAATTCAAGTCTTTCTTCTCTCTTTTTTTCAATACCTAAAATTAATTCTTTATATTCCTCTGGTTGTAAATACTTAAATGCTAAGTCTTCAAGTTCCCATTTTAAAGAATAAATACCAAGTCTATTTGCAAGAGGAGCATATAATTCCATTGTTTCTTTTGCATTTGCTATCTGTCTATCTCTTTTTAAATATGATAATTTTCTCATGTTATGTAATCTATCTGCAAGTTTTATTAAAATTACTCTAATATCTTTTCCCATTGCTAAAAACATTTTTCTATAGTTTTCAACTTGTTGTTCTGTTACTGTTACATATTGTATTTTTCCAAGTTTGGTAACACCTGCTACCATTTCTGCAATTTCTTCTCCAAACTCTGCTATAATATCCTCGTTAGTTATAGGTGTATCTTCTACAACATCATGTAATAATGCAGCACAAATAGTGGCATCATCCATTTTTAAATCAGCCAATATTTGCGCTACTTCTAGCGGATGAACTATATAGCTTTCTCCAGATAATCTTTTTTGTTCCCTATGGTTATTTAAGGCATAATTATAAGCTTTTTGTATAAGATGTGAGTTTGATTTTCTATTATTTAATTTCATTGTTTTTATAATATTTTGTATTGTTGTATTTTGTTCTTGCATATAGTTTACCCCCTTATTATATGCGTATTTAATTCAATACTCATATTGATTTCATTATGTCTTTTAAATTAATTTGGATTTTTTTTGTTCCATTATATTCATTAATTTCTAACATACCTACTATATCTACTTTATCTCCAATTAAGTATTCATCTGCTAAATTTCCTAAATTAAACCCTATTGCATCTATTAATTGATTGCCATCTCTTAAACTCAATTTTAAATGTTTTCCTTCTGATAATGCTCGTATTGAATTTATTTTTAATCCTTTATATATAAAATATGGTTTTTCATTTTTTTCACCAAATGGTTCTAATTTTTTAAGTTCATCAACCGTTTCTAGTCTTAAATCATTTTTAGAAATTTCAGCATCTATTTTTAATTTTGGAATAATTTGACTCACATTATTTTGTTTAGCAATTTCTTCAAACTTAGCTTTAAATTTTTCAAAATTTTCTTTTTTTATTGTTAACCCAACTGCCATTTCATGTCCACCAAATTTTTCCAAATAATCTGAACAATATTTTAAGGCCTCATACAAGTCAAAATTAGGTATACTTCTTCCTGATCCTTTTCCTTGATTATCTTCAAAACAAACAAGAATTGTAGGTTTGAAAAAAGCTTCTGTAAGTTTTGATGCAACTATCCCAATTACTCCATGATACCAATTATCATCACCAAGAACAATAACATCCATATTTTCTATTTTTTCTAATTTTAATTTTTCTATGGCTTGTTTAAATATATTTCCTTCTTTTTCTTGTCTTTCTAAATTATATTTATTTAATTTTTTGGTTATTTCCTTTGCTTCTATTATATTTTCTGTTAAAAACAATTTTAATGCCTCTTCTTGGTACCCCATTCTTCCGCATGCATTTATTCTTGGTGCTATGCCAAAAGAAATTGTATTAGAATTAATTTTTTTATAATTTGAAGAAATTATTAATTCTCTTAACCCAACATTTTTTGTGACTTCTATTAATTTTAAACCTAGCTTTGCTATTACTCTATTTTCATCTATTAATGGAACAATATCTGAAATTGTTCCTACTGCAACTATATCTAAATATTTTAAATATTCCTTATCATCTAAGTTTAATTTAATAGATATTGCTTGTATTAATTTAAAAACTATACCAACACCTGCCAAATCTCTAAATGGATATTTATTGTCTTTCCTTTTTGCATCTATTACAGCATAAGCATTTGGAAGGATATCACCTTGTTCGTGGTGGTCAGTAACTATTGTATCAATTCCTATTTTACTACATTCTTCTATTTCTTCTATTCCTGAAATTCCACAATCAACCGTAATTATCAAAGTATATGCTTGCTCTATAATTTTTTCTATTGCTTTTTTATTTAATCCATATCCTTCTTCTATTCTATTTGGTATATAAAAACCTACATCTAATCCTCTTTCCTTTAAAAATTTTTTCAATACCGTAACACTTGTTATACCATCTACATCATAGTCTCCATAAATTATAACTTTCTCTTTATTATTTATTGCTTTTATAATCCTATCAACAGCTTTTTTCATATCTGGCAATAGAAATGCATCATAAAAATCATTTCTAGTTGGTTCTAAAAAAATTTTAATTTCTTTTTCTGTTTTTATACCTCTATTTACTAATATTCTTGCTAAGAGTTTATTTATATTATACTTATTTGAAATTTCATCTATTTTTTCTGTTTCAGTTTCATAATATATCCATTTTTTTCTCATATTTACTCCTAAACTACATTATCTTTTATTTTATATTATTTTTTAAATTTTTAAAAGGGTTTTTTTAATATTTGTAAAAAAATCCACATAATTAATATGCGGATTTATATTTAATATATTTTTATTTTCTAGATTTTCCATCCAATGAGTCTAAATTATCTAATGCTTTTCCTGTTCCTAATGCAACACAAGATATTGCATCCTCAGCTATCATTACATTTATTCCTGTTTTTTCCTGTAATAACTTATCTAGCCCGTCTACCAAACTTCCTCCTCCTGTCATATATATTCCTCTGTCACTTATATCTGCAGCAAGCTCTGGCGGTGTTTTTTCTAAAGTACTGTGTACTGCATCTACTATTTCCATAGCAGGTTCTAGTAATGCTTCCATCATTTCACTTGATTTTACAATAATTGTTCTAGGAAGCCCTGTTGATAAATCTCTACCCTTTATATCCATCTCCATATCTTGAATTTTTGGATAAACACAACCTATGTTTATTTTTAGTTCTTCTGCCGTTCTTTCTCCTATAATCATGTTATATTTTCTTTTTATATATTTAACAATTGCTTCATCAAATTTATCTCCAGCAACTTTAATTGATGTGCTAACTACAGAACCACCTAATGAAATTACTGCAATATCTGCCGTACCTCCACCAATATCTACAACCATATTTCCACATGCTTTTGATATATCTATTCCTGCACCAATTGCTGCTGCAATTGGTTCTTCTATTAAATATACTCGTCTTGCACCTGCTTGCGAAGCAGCATCTATTACAGCTTTTTTTTCAACTTCTGTTACTTGTGATGGAATACATATCATAATTCTAGGTGAAAATACAAATCTACCACAAATTTTATTTATAAAATGCTTTAACATTTTTTCTGTAACAGTATAGTTTGAAATAACACCGTCTTTTAATGGTCTTGTTGCTACAATATTACCTGGTGTTCTTCCAAGCATACGTCTTGCTTCTCCCCCTACAGCTAGTACTTCGTCTGTAATATTATTTACTGCAACCACTGATGGTTCTCTTAAAACAATTCCTTTTCCTTTTACATATGCAATTACAGTAGCTGTTCCTAAATCTATTCCTATATCTTGTCCAAGGCCAAACATATATATCATCCTCTCTATGTTTATTATTACATTTGTGTGACGATTATATTACAATTTTATGAAAATAGCAATTGTTTTTTTAAATTTTTTAATCTATTATTTTATAAAGATTTATATAATACTTGATATATATAGCTTTATTTTAATTTATATGTTATAATTTAGATTGGTGAATATTATGTATACTATAAAACTCAATAATAATTACTATTTTGCTATAGCAGATAATTCTAGTATTACTACTGATATTAATAATCTAAGATTAGGGGAAATTAAAAAGAAAGGCATTTTTGTTCTAAGGATTGACTTTA
>CALXUH010000017.1 GCA_944391645.1 uncultured Clostridia bacterium
ATTATTTCTATATATTATATTAGTATAAAAAAGTTATATCTAATTAGAAAATAATTTTTAAATTTTATTTATTTTAGTAATTAAATTAAAATTTTTGTTCGTTTTTAAAATATCAATTTTTATAAAAAAACTTTGCACAAAATTTTAAAATCTTAATTAATTTATAATTGTATATTTTATTATTTTGAATTTTTAAAATTATTAATTTATATTTTATGTTTTATATTTTTCTTAAATTTATTCTTTAAAATTTATTTATAAAATACTTCAGATAATTTTATTTTTAAATTTTATATTCTTCTATTTAATTTTAAATATATAAGAATATAGTACTTTCTAAAAATAGCTTATTCCCCTACTCCCTATTGGCTTTTGTTATATGTATAAAAATTTCTATATAGCCTTTAATTTATTATCTTCTTTAATATTACCAAAATTGTTACTTAATAATTTACCAAAACTATTTAAATTATCAAGATTATTTACTTTTGTATCTACTTGTTCGGCTTGTGATGCTAAAATTTGCTCATAGGTGTACTTCAACATTGATATTTTCTCTTGTTTTTGTTCTTCTGTAGCATCATTACCATTAAGCATATATTCAAGATTATAACCATATAATTCTAATGCTCTTAAAATAAGCTCAACTTGTCCATCTAGTAAATTTAATTCTACAGAATGAATTTTATTTGTATCAAATTTTTTATCATAATCATTCATTATATTATCAGCTCCTTATATAATATTAGCTATGCACAGAATGCCTCTGCATTTGCCATTTTAAATTGTGATAAAGGATGATTTAGCATTGCATCCATAAACTGCTGATAAAACAATTCCTGATATGGTTAAAATAATATGTTTATGACCATATTTAAGTAATTGTATAAAATATTTTTGTTTCATAAAAATTCCTCCTGTCTATAATTAAACCCTAAAAAATAAGTGTATTATTAAAATATCACCTATCTTTATATAACTTTTCTTATTTAATTTCTACCCCAAACAGTCTTTGATGCTCCAAATGGACTTTTTGTTTTCTATATTCTGTTGGAGAACATCCCATTTTTTCTTTAAATACTTTTGCAAATTTACTACTATTATCATAACCTACAATTCCTGCTATCTCGTTAATATTTTTATCTGTTTCTTCTAATAAATGTAATGCTCTATGAATTTTATAATCTTTTAGAAATGTATAAACCGGTTCTCCATATATCTCTTTAAAATAGATTTTTAAATTTGTTTTTCCAATATTATATTTTTTAGAAAGCATTTCTATTGTAATTTTTTTATCTAAATTAGAAATTAACTCATCATGTATTTTCTTTATTTTATCTACTTGTTCTTTCTCAATATATCTTTTTTGTTTATTTTTATTATTTATTGGTATTGTAGTGAAAACCAATAATAATTCTAATACTTTTAATTGAACATATAATTTGTTTTTATCTGGATTTATATAATATAGTTCATCAAATATGTGAATCATTTCTTTAATAGGTTTCAATATAATCCCCATATCATTGTTTACTAGTATTGATTTTAATTCTTTTAAGTATACTTTTATTTTCATTATCGCATTTTATTTTCATCTGTTCCCTTTCTCATCTTTGTTTCATTTATTGTTTGGCTTCCGATTACTTTTTACTTTTATATCGTTAGAAGAGTTTTGCAAATAATTTAATCGGGTATTATTCAATTGCTTCATTCCTAATACTCTATCTAATTCTTCTATCATAACAGATGGGTTAAGCAACGAATCTTCACAATGTCCTTTACCTTTAAAACATCTTAAATTTGAAGTAGGATAGTTCTCTTTAATATATTTTGCTGTTTTTTTTGCCAGTAATTCATTTATTTTAGTACCATAATAATAATAAACTTCTGTATTAGGTGTATTTATATTACTAGGTAATTTATATCTTCCAATTTCTCTTATATAGTTTATAATAGTTGTGTCCGATATATTATCCATCATTTCTAAAAATTCTTCTAATTTATCTTCTGGAATAATAGAATTAATTGCTCGAGTAACAATCTTTTTATCTCTCGCTTGCGTTTTATGAGTTAGCATAAGATATTGTTTTGTCATCATTGCAATCATTATTTTATTGTAGGAAATTAAAGGCGAACTTTCTAAAATTACTTTATCTATATTTAAATTTTTATTTTCCCAAAGATGTGCTGTTAATACTCCTCCCATAGACATTCCATAAATCGCAAACACATCTTTACCATAACGAGAAATATAATAATCTTCTATATTTTTTGCACTTTGTTCAAATGATACAAAGTCCTCATTTTCTTTTGGATTGTGTCCTTGTAATATGGGAACTATAATATGAAAACTATTCTTATAGTGTTCGATATATTTTTCCCAAATTTGATATGGTGTTTCAAATCCGTGTATTAAAATTATCTTATCTTTTTCTCTATTACCAAATTCCAATATTTCCATTATAATCTCCTTTGTAACTTGTAATTTATGGATGATATTATTTACTAATCTTCTTCAATCTCAAAGTATTCAGTATAACTGTTAAACTACTTATAACCATCGCAAAACTTGCAAACATAGGATTTATACGAATACCAAAAGTCTGTAATAATCCCATTGCTATTGGTATCATTAACATATTATATAAAAATGCCCAAAATAAGTTTTCTTTGATAATTCTTATAGTCTTTTTACTTATATTGATTAACTCTATTATACTTTCTAAACTATTTTTAGTTAAAATTACCTCTGATGAATCTATTGCTATATCCGTGCCACTTTTTACACTTACTCCAATATCGGCTGTTGCTAATGCTGGACTATCATTTATTCCATCCCCACACATCATAACATACTTATTTTCTTGTTTTAATTGATTAATTACTTTAGCTTTTTCAGATGGTAAAACATTTGAAACAACTTTAGTTATTCCTATATCTTTTGCAATTTTTTCTGCTGTTTCTTTATTATCTCCTGTTAGCATTATCGTATTAATCTTATAATTACTTAATTTTTTTACTACATCTATTACATTTGTTCTTATAATATCATTAACTCCAATTAAAGCAACTATTTGTTCATTTTGAACTACATAAATTATGGTATTTCCTTTTTGAGCTAATTTCTTTTCATCTTCTACATACATATTATCTATATTATACATATTAAGTATTTTGGAATTTCCTACTATTATTTTCTGATTATTAATATTTCCAATAATACCATATCCAGCAATATCTTCAAATTCTTTAACATCTAATTTTTCTATCTCATTTTCTTCTAAATAATCTGTAAAAGCTTTTGCAATTGGATGAGAAGATTTACTTTCTAAACTTCCAATTAACTGAATTAATTTTATATTATCAATTTTACTATAATTTTTTATTTCTGATATTTTTAAAAAACCATAAGTTAATGTTCCAGTTTTATCAAATACTATTGTATCTATTTTTTGAGCATTTTCTAACACTTCACCTTTTTTTATTAAAATTCCTTTACTCGCACATAGTCCTTCTGCCACTATAATTGCCAATGGTGTTGCAAGACCCAAGCTACAAGGACATGCAACAACTAAAATAGTTACAAATGTAATAATGCTAGTTCCTAAATCATAACCTAATAATACATATACTATAAATGTTATTATTGCTATAATCATAACAGCAGGTACAAAATATCCAGATACTTTATCTGCTATTCTTGCAATTGGAGCTTTTGTATTGCTTGCCTCGACTACTAGTTTAACTATCTCTGATATTGTAGATTCCTTTCCTATTCTTTCAGCTTTATATTCTATATATCCATCATAATTTATACTTCCTGCAATTACTTTTTCACCTATTGTTTTAATTACTGGTTTACTTTCACCTGTGATAAACGATTCATCTAAATGTGTTTTACCTAATATAATTTCTCCATCAACAGATATTCTCTCCCCTGGTTTTGATACAACTATATCTCCAAAATGAACTTCATCAATAGTAACATCTTTTTCTTTCTCATTTACTTTAATAGTAGCTTTTATAGGTGTTATTTTTACTAAATTTTGTATTGCTTCTTTAGTCTTATCCTTACTTATTCCATCCAAATATCTTCCCAGTTTTACGAAATATATAACCATAGCTGATGCTTCAAAATAAAAATTATGTATTGCATGAATATTTCCATTAAACACTAAGACCATATTATATGTACTATATAAGAAACTACTTAATACTCCAAGCCCTACTAATGTATCCATATTAGGTGTTTTATGTATTAAATTTCTGTATCCATTTTTTAGAATGTCCAAACCATATATTATGAATATAATTGTAAGTATAAATAAACATATTGTATAATTTATTGGATTTATATTTATATCAATACTTTGAATTGTCGGTAAATTAACCATACTTCCCATTGAAATATACATCAATAAAATTGCTAATATTGTATAACAAATAAAAATTATCTTATTTTTTTTACTTTTTTCATCAAATTTTATTTCTTTAAATTCTCCTAAGCTTTTAAATCCAGCTTTTTTTATAAATTCTTCCAACATATCTTTTTTCAATATCTTTTCATCATATTCAATAGTCGCATTAGCCATAACTAAATTAACAGTAGCATTTATTATGCCGTTTTGCTTATTTAAATATTTTTCAAGTACATTAGAACAAGCACTACAAGTCATGCCATCAATAGATAAAATTATTTTTTTCATTATTAATCTTCCTTTACTTCAAAACCAATATCTTCTATTATTTCAGTAACTATATTTTTTTCAATGTCTTTTATTAATATTACCTTAACTGTACCATCATTGTAATTTGCTGTAACGCTTTCTACTCCTTCAATATTCTTTATTGCATTTTGTATTCTTTTTTCACATCCTTCACAATTCATTCCTTCAACCTTTAAAATTATTTCTTTCATTTTTTCCTCCTTTATTTTTTATTAAATCTTTTAAATAAACTTATTAATTCATCAATTATGTCTAACTTTCCATTTTCTTCATTGTATTTATAATCTTTTTCATTATATATTACTTTAACAATATTATGTTCATGATCTTTTTTATTCATACTAAATATTATTCCTTTCCTTTATTGCTATCATTAATTCATTATCTTGTACTGTAATTTTAGCATTATTATATTCAAATTTAGCTCCAGTAAAATATACCTTATAGTCTTCATTTTCTAACTTTGTCCTTATTAAAAACAAAAATCTATCTGTATCTTCTTCAGATAAATTATATTTTACTCTTAACTCATAAAATGTATATCTAATATAATTTGGATTAATTTTCATTTTAATTTTTAAAGTATTTTCTATTAATTTTATAATATCTTTATCATCCAACTTATCATCACTCCTTACAACTTTTTACATCTTATCACAAAAAAGCAAAAAAATAAATAGTATCAAGCAAATCTTTTCTACTTTACTTGATACTACTTTTATTCATATTTTGGACTTCCATAACCCATCACTTGTTCATTATCAAATGAATACATTCTTTCAGCACATTTATTACTTGTGTTTCCCTCTATCGTATAAA
>CALXUH010000018.1 GCA_944391645.1 uncultured Clostridia bacterium
TATTTGTAAGTGATGGAGAACCAACAGTTGAGAAAAATGGAATCTCATCGGCAGCAAATTCATTAAAAAATGTAAAACTAAATTCCGGAAAAGCATTAAATCCAACTGTATATACAGTAGCATTTGGTTCAGATATTGCAATTTTAAGAGATACTATAGCAACAGATCCAACCAAATACTATACAACAGAAACATCAGGAAGTTTAGGAAACATATTCTCATCTTTACAGGATAATATGGTTGACTTTAAACCAATGCAATCAAGCGATGGATTAATTACATTACCTGGAGTATATGCTGATGAAACTCATCCAATAAAAATAACTGTAAATGGTTCAGCTATTCAAAATATAACAGCATTACCTACAGATAAGTCAGGATATGTAATTTTAGATAATGGAAATTACTATTTAGATTTAACAAAATTTAATGCAACAGATAGTATTACAATAGAATATTACTCAAATAATTAATATAATAAAAGAGGATATAAAATATCCTCTTTTTAAATATAAAGGCGAAGGGGATATTATGGGAAAACATAGTAAAGAAAAAAGCAAAATAAAAATTAACTATAAAAAAGAACTTATTGCAATTTTTATTATAATTGCTTTGGTTTTTGGAATTAATTATGTATTATCATATAGAAATACACAAGAAGAAAAAAAAGATAACGATATAAATAATTCTAAAACAATTGAAGGTGAGAGATTAGTAATTAAAAGCAATTTTGATTATAATAAAGTTGTAGAATTTATGTTTGAAAATAATATTGTAAAAACTATAAAAATATATGAACAATATGAGACAAAAGAAGAATATGAAGAAAAAAAAGCAGGATATGAATTACTTGAAAATATACAAATTTTGGATACAAATGATAATGAATTATCAATTGAAATTGAGAAAAAAGATTTTGGTTCAGATACAGGCTTGTCTTATGAAGAGATATATAATAAATATATAGTTCAAATAATTGGTGGATACAGTATTATACAATAATATAATATTTCTTAATCGACTCATGTAAAAGTGAGTCGATTTTTTTATGGATATAATTCTAATATATAAATCATACGAAAATTTTGTGTTATAAAAAAACAGATATGTAGCAAAATGAAAAAAACAGTCATATTATGTAACACGAGGTGAATAATTTGATTTGGTTTGAAAAATTAAATCCAGTATTTCAAACACTAATTGCAACAATATTTACATGGGGAATAACTGCATTAGGCGCATTGGTAGTTTGCTTTTTCAAGGAAGTAAATAGAAAAGTATTAGATACTGTTTTAGGCTTTAGTGCTGGTGTAATGATTGCAGCATCATTTTGGTCATTACTTGCGCCAGCATTAGATTTATCTTTTGAATTGGGATACATAGAATGGCTTTTACCTGCAATGGGATTTTGCATTGGAGGACTTTTTGTTCTATTCTCAGATAAATTCTTAGATAGAGTATTAAAAAACAAAAAAAATATCAAAAAAACTGAATCTTTAAAAAGAAGTATACTTCTAATATCTGCAATAACAATTCATAATATACCAGAGGGAATGGCCATTGGAGTTGCTTTTGGAGGAATAGCAAGTAATGTTCCAGGCATGACTGCAGTAGGTGCAATTATGTTAGCAATAGGTATAGGGATTCAAAATTTTCCAGAAGGTGCTGCTGTTGCCCTTCCGCTAAGAAGCGAAGGATATTCAAGATTTAAAAGCTTTATGATAGGTCAATCATCTGCTTTAGTAGAACCAGTTTCAGCTGTTATAGGAGCCATATTAGTAATGTATGTAAGAAGTATTTTACCATTTCTATTGGCATTTGCTGCTGGAGCAATGATTACTGTAGCATCAAGAGAACTTTTGCCAGAATCTATTAAGGAAAATAAGAATTTAGCTACTTTAGGGTTAATATCTGGGTTTATCATAATGATGATACTAGATGTTGCACTAGGGTAATCTATTAAAAATACTTGTATAAAAGTTGACAAAACCACCTTATTAATATATAATTTACTCTGTTTTAGGAGGCAAAATATGACATTATTTGAAGATTTAAAATGGAGAGGACTTATAAAAGATATATCAAGTCCAGAATTAGAAGAAAAATTAAATAAAGGTGGTTTATCATTTTATATTGGAACAGATCCAACAGCTGATAGTCTGCACATAGGACACTTATCAAGCTTTTTAATTTCAAAAAGATTAAAAGATGCGGGTCACCATCCTATATTATTAGTGGGTGGAGGAACAGGTATGATAGGAGACCCAAGACCAACAACAGAAAGATCTATGATATCTAAGGAACAGGTAAGTAAAAATATTGATGGATTAAGAAAACAAGTAGAAGAATTATTTGGATTTGAAGTAGTTAACAATTATGATTGGATAAAAGATATAAATGTTTTAGATTTCTTAAGGGATTATGGCAAATATTTTAATATAAATTATATGCTAGATAAAGATATAATAAGAAGAAGATTAGACACAGGAATTACATATACAGAATTTTCATATATGATTTTACAAGCATTAGATTTTAAATACTTACATGAATATAAAAATGTTGATTTAGAGTGTGCTGGTTCAGACCAATGGGGTAATATTACAGCCGGAATAGATTTAATAAGAAAGTCTACCGGAGATGAGGTATATGGATTTACTATGCCACTTGTAACAGATTCACAGGGAAATAAATTTGGTAAGAGTGAGGGTAATGCACTATGGCTAGATAAAGAAAAAACATCAAGCTATGAATTATATCAATTCTTTTTAAATGTGGAAGACTCAATGGTAATAGATTACTTAAAAATATATACATTTTTATCAAAAGAAGAAATAAAAAAATTAGAAATTAAAAACAATGAGCATCCAGAATTAAGAGAAGCGCATAAAGCATTGGCACGAGAAATAATAACATTTTTACATGGAAAAGAAGAATATGAAAAAGCAGTTAGTTTAGCCGAACACCTATTTAATAATAAATTTCAAGATTTATCTAAAAAAGACATAGAAGATCTATTCAAAAATCAAGAAAAAACTTTAGTTGATGTTGGAATGACAATTATAGATTTTATAATCAACATGGGAATTGCAAAAAGCAAAAGAGAAGCAAGAGAATTTGTTGAGACAGGTGCAATATCAATAAATGGAGAAAAAGTAACTGATTTAAATTTAATAATAGATAGTAGTAAATTTATAGAAGATAAATATATAGTAGTAAGAAGGGGAAAGAAGAAATACTATCTGGGAGAAATTAAATAATTTTTTATAAATAAACGGGGGAAATATTTGTTTTCCTCGTTTATTTATGCTTTGAAAAAACAAAAAAAGGTGTAAAGTTTAAAAAAAATATATACAAAATAAAAATTTAAATATATAATTATAATATATTTATTATAATAACATAGATATAAAATAAGATGAACTAGGAGGAATAATATGAACGAAAAATGTAAATGTGGCAATGAATATAAGGACGAAAAATTAGAAAAAATATTATCCAAATATGAAAAAAATAAAAGTAACTTAATACAAATATTGAGTGAGGTTCAGGAAAATTATGGATACATTCCAGAAAATGTACAACTTGAAATTTCAAAGTATTTAGGAATAGAAATGGCTGAAATATATGGGGTAATTACATTTTATTCGAGATTTACATTAAAACCAAAAGGAAAATATAATATTGCAGTATGTTTAGGAACTGCATGCTTTGTAAAAGGTTCAGAAAAAATTTTAGACAGAATAAAACAAAAATTAGGAATAGATGTTGGCCAAACAACTCCAGATGGTAGGTTTTCATTAGAAGCAACAAGATGTATTGGGGCTTGTGGATTAGCTCCTGTTTTTACTGTGAATGATGAAGTACATGGAAAAGCAACAATTGATATGGTAGATAAAGTATTAGATGAATATATGAAAAAGGACTAAAGTGTAAAAATAAAGGAGGATATATGAAAACTTTAGAAGAAATAAAAAAAATAAGAGAACAAAAAAGGGCAGAACTAGATTTAAGAGTAAATTTATCAGCAAATACAGTAGAAAAACATATTTTGGTATGCCATGGAACAGGATGTACATCTTCAAAATCTCCACAAATAATAGAAAATTTTAAGAAAATTTTGGAAGAAAAAAATATTAAAAATGTAAGAGTTATTCAAACAGGATGCTTTGGACTTTGTGCTAAAGGACCAATTGTAATAATAAGACCAGAAGATGTTTTATATGTTATGGTAAAACCAGAAGATTGTGAAGAAATAATAGATTCTCATATTATAAAAGGCAAAATATTAGAAAGATTATTATGCAAAGATATAGATGAGAAAATAGTAAAAAAACTAGATGAGCTTAATTTTTATAAAAAACAAAAAAGAATAGCATTAAAAAATTGTGGTGTAATTGACCCAGAAAATATAGATGAATATATAGCTTTTGATGGATATAGAGCCTTAGAAAAGGTATTATTTGAGATGACTCCAGAAGAAGTAATAGACGAGGTTACTAAATCCGGACTAAGAGGAAGAGGAGGAGCAGGATTCCCAACAGGGAAAAAATGGAGCTTTACAAGGATGGCAAATGGCACACAAAAATATGTAGTATGTAATGCAGATGAAGGTGATCCAGGTGCTTTTATGGATAGAAGCATATTAGAAGGAGATCCACATTGTGTATTAGAAGCAATGATGATTGCAGGATATGCAATAGGAGCTAATAAAGGATATATATATGTAAGAGCAGAATATCCAATAGCAGTACATAGATTTCAAACTGCTATAAACCAAGCTAGAGAATATGGAATACTTGGTAAAAAAATTTTTGGAACAGATTTTGAATTTGATATAGAAGTTAGGCTAGGTGCAGGTGCATTTGTTTGCGGTGAAGAAACAGCACTTTTAGAATCTGTTGAGGGAAAAACAGGTAGACCAAGATTAAAACCACCATTCCCCGCAAATTCTGGTTTATGGAAAAAACCAACATTAATAAATAATGTGGAAACCTATGCAAATATAACAAAAATAATTTTAAATGGTGCCAAATGGTATTCTTCAATTGGAACTGAAAATTCAAAAGGTACAAAAGTATTTGCATTAGGTGGTAATGTTGTAAATGTAGGATTAGTAGAAGTACCAATGGGAACAACATTAAGAGAAATTGTATTTGATATTGGTGGAGGAATTCCAAATGGTCATGAATTTAAAGCTGCCCAAACAGGTGGACCATCTGGAGGGTGTATAACAGCAGAAAATTTAGATACTCCTATTGATTATGAGTCTTTAACACAGATTGGCTCAATGATGGGATCTGGCGGATTAATTGTAATGGATGATACAAAATGTATGGTAAATTTAGCTAAGTTTTATCTAGGTTTTACAGTAGATGAATCATGTGGAAAGTGTAATCCTTGTAGAATAGGCACAAAAAGAATGTTAGAAATTCTGGATAAAATTACAAAAGGGGAAGGAACAGTTGCAGACATAGATAAATTAGAATTTTTAGCAAATATTATCAAGAAAACTTCAGTTTGTGGATTACGGACAAACAGCACCAAACCCTGTACTAAGTACATTAAAGTATTTTAGAGAAGAATACATGGAACATGTTAAAAATAAAAATTGTCCAGCACAAGAATGTAAAGCTTTATTACATATGAAAATAAATCCGGAACTATGTAAAGGATGTGGACTATGTAAAAGAAATTGTCCGGTAGGAGCAATTTCTGGTGAACCAAAACAGCCACATAAAATAGATTCAAGTAAATGTATTAAATGCGGATTATGTAAAAAGAATTGTCCATTTAAAGCTATAATATAAATATATAATAAAAAAATTAGAGGGAGAAAAATTATGTCTAATATGATAAAATTAAATATAGATGGAATAGATGTAGAGGTAGAAAAAGGGACAACAATATTGCAAGCAGCAAGAAAGGTAAACATTAATATACCAACACTTTGTTTTTTAAAAGGAGTAAACGCAACAGGAGACTGTAGAATGTGCATAGTAGATATTGAAGGAAGAAGAGGATTTTCACCATCATGTAATACATTAGCTGAAGAAGGAATGAAGGTAAAAACAAATACTATTGAAGTAAATGAAGCAAGAAGAACAATACTTGATTTAATTCTATCAGCACATAATAGAGATTGCTTAACATGTGTACGTAATGGAAATTGCGAATTACAAGACTTATGCAAACAGTTTGGTGTAACTAATATAAAATATGAAGGAGAAAAGGTAAAACCACATATAGATGATTTGTCACCATCTATTGTAAGAGACTCAAGTAAATGTATTTTATGTAAAAGGTGTGTATCAACATGTAAAAATATACAAAATATTTGTGCAATAGATGTTGCAGGAAGAGGTTTTTCATCTAGAATAGCACCAACTGGTGATAAAAGTTTAAATAATGTAAATTGTACTTTTTGTGGACAATGCATACTAGCATGTCCAGTTGGAGCACTAAAAGAAAAGGATGATACTCAAATTGTATGGGAAAAATTAAGAGATGATAATACATATACAGTAGTGCAAGTGGCTCCAGCTGTTAGAGTGGCTCTTGGAGAAGAATTTGGAATGCCAGTTGGAACTAATGTAAAAGGTAAAATTGTAACAGCATTAAAAATGTTAGGATTTAATAAAGTGTTTGATACAAATACTGGTGCAGATTTTACAATAGTAGAAGAAGCTAATGAATTTGTAGAAAGATTAGAAAAGAACGAAGAACTTCCAATGATTACATCATGTAGCCCAGGCTGGATTAATTTTATCGAAATGAATTATCCTGATTTACTTAGTAATTTATCAACTTGCAAATCTCCACATCAAATGTTTGGAGCATTACTAAAATCATATTATGCTGAAAAAGAAAATATTGATCCTAAAAAAATGTTTGTAGTATCTGTTATGCCATGCGTAGCCAAAAAATATGAACGAGCAAGAGAAGAAATGAAAAATAATAATTTATACAATGTTGATGCAGTAATTACAACAAGAGAATTTGCAAGGATGATAAAACAGGCAAATATAGATTTTGTAAATTTAAAAGATGAAGAATTTGATAGCCCAATGGGTGAGGCAACAGGTGCAGCAGCAATATTTGGAACAACTGGTGGCGTTATGGAAGCTGCTCTTAGAACAGCATATGAAATAATAACAGGAAAAGAATTAAAAAATATAGATTTTATGAATGTAAGAGGTGAAAAAGGAATAAAAAGAGCAAATGTTAATATTGGAGGAAAAGAGATAAAAGTGGCAGTTGCACATGGTTTAGGAAATGCACGAAAAGTATTAGATGAAATAAAAGAAGGAAAAGCAGATTATCAATTTGTTGAAATAATGGCTTGCCCAGGTGGATGCATTATGGGAGGAGGACAGCCAATAGTAAATTCAAAAAAAAGGTTAGATTTAGATATAAGAACATTAAGAGCAAATGCATTATATAATATAGATAAAGAAAGTAAATTAAGAAAATCTCATGAAAATCCAATTCTTATAAAAATATATAAAAATTATTTAGGAGATATATGTGGAGATAAGGCTCATGAATTATTACATACACATTATAAACAAAGAGATAAATACAATTTAAAAGATTAATAGAAATATAAAAATTGCTCACTTATGTAGAGAAAAAATCATAATATATAATTATAAGGGGGAGATTTTTAGTTGTTATTATATGAAAAAAAAATAATATTTGGATTAACAAGTTCACAATATGCATATGAAAAAACAATCCCCCAAATCTTAAAATTAACAAAAGAAGGAGCAAATATATTTCCGGTAATGTCTTTTGATGCATATAATATGGATAGCAAATTTGGTAAGGCATGTGATTTCATAAAAAAAATTGAAGATATAACATTAAATAAGATAATACATACTAATGAAGAAGTTGAAAATTTTAAAGATTTTAATGAAATAGATATTATGGAAATTTGTCCATGTTCTGGTAATACAATTGGCAAATTAGCAATAGGAATTATGGATACGCCTGTACTTAAAATGGCAAAAAAAATTTTAAGAAATGATAAAAGTTTAGTTATAGGAATTACAACAGTAGACGGTTTATCACGGAAATGCAGAAAATATTGGTAAATTATTAAATGTTAAAAATATTTTTTTTATACCTTTTAGGCAAGATAATCCAATTACAAAACCAAGATCTCTTGCATTTGAACCAAGATATATTTATGATACAACCATATATGCGTTAAAAAAAGAACAGATACAACCAATTTTACTATAAAATACTTAAAAAACAACCGTTAGGTTGTTTTTTTTTTTAATTTATGATAAAATGACTAAGATTAAAACAAATGAGGTGAATATAATGGGTTTTTTTAATAAATTAAAAAATGGATTAGGTAAAACAAGAGATAATTTCAACGAAAAAATAAATAATGTATTTAGTAACTTTAGAAAAGTAGATGAAGACTTTCTAGATGAATTAGAAGAAATTTTAATCATGTCAGATATAGGGATGGAGACATCTGTAAAAATAATTAACAGTTTAAGAGAAAGAATAAA
>CALXUH010000019.1 GCA_944391645.1 uncultured Clostridia bacterium
TAATGAAAAATTCCGCATTTAATTTACCATCATATTTAATTTTTCCTTCACTTACTTTACTATTTTCTATAATTGGATTCAAATTTTGCCCTAAAATCTTTCCATAAATTAAATCTGGTATTGTAAAAGAATGTTTTATATTAACATTATCCTTTATTTTATTTTGTAAAATTGTTGCCTTTACTGTTTTTCTATTTAATTCAATTTTATTTAAAATACTATATGCATCTTCTATTATTGTTATTTGTTTATTTTCAAATGCTTTACACTCTAGTTCCAAGTCCGCTTCTATATAAATAGAATTTTCTTCAATGTTATTTAGCTTCAATTCCAAGCTTTGCAATTTTATTTTTGAAATACATTCCGATGTATCTGTAATGTTAAGCATATCTATAAATCCCATTATTGGTATTTTGCCATATGTATTTGATATTTTATTATCCTCTGTTAAATACATAATATCTACATTTACATTCGCTTTTATTAATACTTTATTATAACTTATTTTTGTTTCTATGTCAGATATAGACAAATTAACTCTCATTATTTCTGCTAAATCATCTTCTGGTTTTATATTTATTGAGTCTTTTAATATGCATTTTCCTGTATTTTCTCCTATCATGGACATTAAATTTTTGCTAGAATTTAAAGTTTGTATATCTTCTTCATTTTTTATATCTATAATTGCATCTATTTCTTCACTTGAAAAAACTTTAATATTAGCTTCTATAAATGCTTTTATATGTATTTTTCTACTATTTAAAATTTTTGTTTCAAATCCCTTTATACTTAAATTTTCTTCTAATGTGTTATATTCTTTGCAATTGTCCATTTCTATTATTGCAGAAAAATCTAAATTTGTATTAATTGTCCTTACACTCCCTGTTTCATCATCTGCTAAATATATTATATATGTGTTAATATATCCATCTAATCTTACTTTTCCATTTAATGTTTCCTTTTTTTGTATACATATTATTCCATTTGTATTTATAATTTTTAAAACATCTGGTTTTACATCATTAACAATAGCATCTCCATCAACTGCTATTATTTCTTGTTTATGAGCTACTATTTGATTAAGCTTTATTTTTTCTCTGGCTGTTTCTACTGCCATATAAATCCCTCCTTAAATTATAATATTACATTATATTAGGCAAATAAAAAAAAATTCCTATTTTCATAGGAATTTTTTAAACTTAAGTTCTTGATGGTAATATTAAAGGGCTATAATTTTGTCCATCGTATATTGATACTTCTAATTCTTTTGTTAAAATATCTGTATATTTATAGCTTACATTTGTTTCTCTCTTCTTGCCTTCTACAAGAAAAAAATTTGCATATGTATCTTTTATAATTGTTTCTTCTTCGAAAGTTTTATTTCTTCCTTTTGCTCCTTTTATTATTATCTTTTGTCCAATTCTGTTATCCAATTCTGCTTTGATGGTTGAAATGTCATTTCTTAAAATCATGATACCACTCACCTTCATTTTTATCTGTCGTCTTTTGACGAATTATATCATCGTCTAAAAAAGATGTCAAAAAATGTATATGAGTGGTTTTTCTTGTTTTCTGCTTTATTCTAAGGGTATGCGTTTTTATTACATTTATATGTCATTATGGTTACTATTTTATTACATTATCAGCAATAAATTTTCTTTTCCCCATAGCACCTATTCCACTAATTCCCTTTTCTCCCTCTTTAATTTGTTTAGATATTTCTCTTGCAGATATATATACTCTTTTGTCTGTTGTTGCTACTGTTCTTGCAACAATTAAAGGGTCTATAAAGTCAATTAAAATTCTTCCTGGAGACGATGCAAAGTCTGCTCCTGCTTCCATTATTGCTTCATAAAAACTCTGACATGCTCCGTGCAAATATCACAAGCTTATCTGAAGAGTTCTGCCATTTTCTTGCATTTAATACTGAATTTATAAAATACTTTGAATTTCTATAATTATATATATCCAAATAATCTTTATCATTTTTTATCATTGAATCATGCCCTGTTATTATTAATATATCTGGATTATATTTTATAAGTAATGGTATTACATATTGTGGTTGTTTACTTTCTGGTACATTTTTTACAATTGCATTTAACCCTATTTTTTTATAATATTTTATGGTTTTTTCACTATATCTTTTATCTCCATCAAGATGTAATATTTTTCCTGTATATTCTAAACTCTTATTTTTTCCTATTTTATTATATATGTTTTTTTCTATACCTCTTATAAATTTGTCTGTTTCTTTCTCATTAAATTTTTTTAAATCTTCTATTGGAGCATCTGCTTCTATTCTAATATTTAAACCTTTTAATATTGCAATTTTTTCATTTTTACTTGTTTTTATTATCCTATCTACAAAAAATAATATATCATTTCCATATGAATATCTGCCAACAATATCTCCTTTTTTTATTTGCATATTATATCACCTCAACAAAAGTCTAAGGGATATAATATAATATGTTTTTATTTGTAGAATTGTGTTTTATTTTAAAAAATAAAAGAAGTTTATATACACTTCATAAACTTCTTTTACTTTTTTTAGTTATATTAATTTATTTAGCAAACTTACTCCAAATTTAACCGGTTTTTTCTTTTTTATATTTTAATCTTGTTGCCATTCCTCCTCTTATGTGTCTCTCTGCTTTATTTTCATCTAAAACCTTTCTAACATCCTGTGCAAGTGCATAGTTTATATGGACTAACCTTTCACTTACATCTTTGTGTACCGTTGTTACTTTTCGTAACGGTAGAATTTATATCATCAAAATTCGTAATTACTGTAGGTTGACTTCCAATTTCATTTAATAATTTTAATCTTACTTCTACATT
>CALXUH010000020.1 GCA_944391645.1 uncultured Clostridia bacterium
TTGTAGTGCGCTCGGCTGTTATCCTTTAGGTCTTAGGTGCGATTCCTATTTGGGGAACCAGTTCTATTTAACATGTAATATTTTATCTGTTATTTTTTTACGTATAAGAATTTATATTATATAGATAGAATAAAACTACAGTATTTATTATTTTCATATAATAAATAGCTATTGGTATTTTTGTTTTTTTATGTTATACTTATCAATAAATGATTAAAGGTTTTTATGTAATTTATAGTTATAACATAAATATAAATTAGATATTTTATTAGTAAAAGTATAATAATAAAATAATATATAGGAGAAAATATGTTTAAATTAGTATCGGAATATAAACCAACAGGAGATCAACCACAAGCAATAGAATATTTAGTAAAAGGAATAAAAGAAGGAAAGAAATTTCAAACACTTTTAGGTGTTACTGGATCTCGGAAAAACATTTACAATGGCAAATATAATTGAAAAAGTTCAAAAGCCAACTTTGGTATTAGCTCATAACAAGACATTGGCTGGACAGCTATATTCTGAATTTAAGGAATTTTTTCCAGAAAATAGTGTTGAGTATTTTGTTTCATATTATGATTACTATCAACCAGAAAGTTATATACCATCATCAGATACATATATAGAAAAAGATTCCTCAATAAATGATGAAATAGATAAATTAAGACACTCTGCTACTCTTGCATTATTTGAAAGGAAAGATGTTATAATAGTTGCATCTGTTTCGTGTATATATGGATTAGGAGATCCAGAGGATTACCAGGAATCAACCATGTCTCTAAGGCAGGGAATGGAAAAATCAAGAAATGAAGTCATGAAAAAACTTGTTGAAATGCAATATACTAGAAATGAGTTAGATTTTAAAAGAGGCACTTTTAGAGCAAAGGGAGATATAATGGAAATTTATCCATCATCACAAAGTGAATCTGCTGTAAGAGTCGAATTTTGGGGAGATGAAATAGAAAAGATAACAGAAATAAATCCTCTTACAGGTAAAGCAATAGGAACAAGGAATCATATTTTGGTACCACCTGCATCTCAATATGTAACAAGTAAGGATAAAATGGATAGAGCCATAGAAACAATAGAACAGGAATTGGAAGAAAGAGTAAAATATTTTAAAGAACAAAATAAATTTATAGAAGCACAAAGAATAGAAGAAAGAACTAATTTTGATATTGAAATGATGAAAGAAACTGGATTTTGCTCTGGAATAGAAAATTATTCAAGACATATTAGTCAAAGAAAACCAGGAAGTGCACCATATACATTATTTGATTACTTCCCAAAAGATTTCTTGTTATTAGTGGATGAATCACATGCAACAATTCCACAAGTTAGAGCAATGTATAATGGAGACAAAGCAAGAAAGGATTCACTGGTAAATTATGGATTTAGGCTACCTTCTGCATATGATAATAGGCCATTAAAATTTAATGAATTTGAAGAAAGAATAAATCAATGTATATTTGTAAGTGCTACACCTGCAGAATATGAACAAGAACATTCAAAAGGAAACATTGTAGAGCAGATAATAAGACCAACAGGACTTTTGGATCCCGAAATTATTGTTAAACCTGCAATGAACCAGGTTGACGATTTAATAGGAGAAATAAAGAAAAGAACTATGCAAGGAGAAAGAGTATTAGTTACAACACTTACAAAAAAAATGGCAGAAGATTTAACAAGTTATTTAAAAAGCCTAGATATAAAGGTAAATTATATGCATTCTGATATAAAAGCATTAGAAAGATTAGAAATAATTAGAAACTTAAGGCTCGGAGAATTTGATGTTTTAGTCCGGAATAAATCTTTTAAGAGAAGGTCTAGATATACCAGAAGTATCTTTAGTAGCAATACTTGATGCAGATAAAGAAGGATTCCTTCGTTCAGAACGTTCATTGATACAAACAATAGGTAGAGCAGCAAGAAATTCTAATGGACAAGTTATTATGTATGCAGATGAATTAACTCGGAAGTATGGAAAAAGCAATAGATGAAACTAATAGAAGAAGAAAAATACAAAAAGAATATAATATTAAACATGGAATAATACCTCAAACTATAAATAAAGGTGTAAGGGATTTAATAAAAGCAACAATTGTGGAGGATATTAATACAGAATATGGAATAAATAGTGAAGAGTCTATAGAAAATATGATTACAAAATTAACAGATGAGATGCTTAAACATGCAGCAAATATGGAGTTTGAAGAAGCTGCCAAGTTAAGAGATAAAATAAAAGAATTAGAAAAATTAATATAAGAAAACACCCACCGGAAAACCGGTGGGTGAAAAAGTCTGCAAACTGTTAAAGTTTTTGGTTAGTTCCGCGGGAAAATGACTTCACAGAACCATAGAGATTTTCTAACCGGATGAGTGCTAAGAGAATTAACAACAAATCCTCTCTTTTGCAACCGAACGATTTCGGATTTATACAAGTAATCAAGTGTTTTTGCTTGACCATTGTTTATCAAGCATGAATACTTACGCTCACGCTTTTCAGAACGGCTTTCATAGTGTTGCATAAATTTCCTCCTGTCAAAAAACATAGGCAGACTTTTTATGAATCTATTGTAATACAATAAATCCTATAATATTATAGCACAAATTTTTTATGTATACAATATTTAAATGTTGTATTGATTATAGAGCTAATTTATAGTAAAATAATATTGAATACTTTTGTAAGTAAGGAGTTGACAATATGGGCACGAACAACAGAAAAGCAATTTATGAAAAACGGAGAAACGAACTAAAAAGTCATTGCCAAAATTGCAAAATGTGTTCTCCGGAACGTTGTAATAATTGCATTTGGGGTAAAAGACTCCGCTGGCTACAGACTGAGTTTAGTGATATCACAGGATGGAGCCATCAAATTTGGCATAAGGGGATATAATTTCCCCTTATTTTATTGTAAGGAATGGCAAATTATAGTATAATATAATTTAATGATTTTATTATGGGGGCTAAAATGAGAGATAATATTGTTATAAAAAATGCAAATGTACATAATTTAAAAAATATAAGTTTAACTATACCAAAAAATAAGCTAGTAGTAATAACAGGGCTTTCGGGTTCTGGAAAATCATCACTTGCTTTTGATACATTATATGCAGAAGGACAAAGAAGATATGTAGAAAGTTTATCTTCGTATGCACGCCAATTTTTAGGTATAATGGATAAGCCAGATGTAGAGTCTATAGAAGGTCTTTCTCCTGCTATATCAATTGACCAAAAAACAACATCAAAAAATCCTCGCTCTACAGTTGGAACAGTTACAGAAATATATGATTATATTCGTTTATTATATGCAAGAATAGGCATACCACATTGCCCAAATTGTGGGAAAAAAATAGAGAAACAAACACTAGACCAAATTGTTGATAAAGTATTAAGTTTGCCTGAAGGAACAAAGATACAAGTGCTTGCACCAGTAGTTAGAGGAAAAAAAGGTGAATATGTAAAGCTATTAGAAGATTTTAATAAAGAAGGTTTTGTAAGAGTAAGAGTTGATGGAACAATATATGAAATTACAGACGATATAGAAATAGATAGGAAGAAAAAACATAATATAGATTTGATAGTAGATAGGTTAATTATAAAACAGGAAATAAGAAGTAGATTATCTGAATCTGTAGAAACTGCATTAAAATATGCAAATAATTTAGTATTAATAAATGTGCAAGGTCAGGAAGAAATGTTATTTAGCCAAAATTATGCATGTCCAGATTGCAACATAAGTATAGAGGAATTGACTCCAAGGATGTTTTCTTTTAATAATCCATTTGGTGCATGCCCAGATTGTTTGGGAATAGGATACTTAATGAAAATAGATGAAGATTTAATTATACCAGATAAAAATAAAACTCTGTATGATGGAGTAAAGGCTTTTGGGGCTAGCAGTATGAAAAAAGGCGATACAATGGCTAAAATGTATTTTGAAAGTATTGCAAAAAAATATGGAGTTGATATATCAAAACCAATTAAAAAACTACCTAGAGAATTTTTAGATAAAATAATGTATGGAACAGGAACAGAGACAATTGATTTTGAATATACATCTTCTGCTGGAACAAGAAAATTTACTGCACCATTTGAGGGAGTAATTCCAACATTGGAAAGAAGATATAGGGAAACAAAGTCTAATGGAATGAGAAGCTTTTATGAAATGTATATGAGTTATAGCCATTGTGATACATGTAATGGAGCAAGACTAAAAAAAGAAAGCTTATCTGTTACAGTTGGAAATAAAAATATAAAAGAACTTACAGATATGCCAATTAACAAAATCAAAGAATTTATTAGTAATTTGGATTTAAGCAAAACAGAAAAAATGATTTCAGAACAAATTATTAGAGAAATAAAATTAAGACTGGAATTTTTGATGGATGTGGGCTTAGAATATATTACACTTTCAAGAAGTGCAGGAACATTATCTGGTGGAGAAGCCCAAAGAATAAGACTTGCAACTCAAATAGGTTCAGGGCTAACTGGGGTAATGTATATATTAGATGAACCTAGTATTGGACTTCATCAAAGAGACAATAATAAATTAATAGAAACCCTAAAAAAATTAAGGGATTTAGGAAACACAGTAATAGTGGTAGAGCATGATGAAGATACAATGTATGCAGCAGATCAGATTATAGATATAGGACCAGGGGCAGGTGTACATGGTGGAAAAGTTATAGGACAAGGAACAGCAGAGGAAATAAAACAAATTACAGAATCTGAAACTGGAAATTATTTAAGTGGAAGAAAACAAATAACAGTGCCAAAGGCAAGAAGAAAACCGAGCAGATTATTCATAGAAGTAAAGGGAGCGTGTGAAAATAATTTAAAAAATATAGATGTAAAATTTCCATTAGGTGTATTTACATGTGTTACAGGAGTATCTGGATCTGGGAAAAGCACATTGGTAAATGAAATATTATATAAAACACTTGCAAGAGATTTATATAAATCTACCGAAAGACCAGGTAAATGTAAAAAAGTAATTGGAATGGAAAATATTGATAAAATAATAAATATAGATCAATCTCCAATAGGTAGGACACCAAGGTCAAATCCTGCAACATATACAGGAGTATTTGATAATATTAGAGATTTATTTGCTGAAACAAATGAGGCAAAACTAAGGGGATATTCTAAGGGAAGATTTAGTTTTAATGTTTCGGGAGGTAGATGTGAACACTGCCAAGGTGATGGTATTTTAAAGATAGAAATGCACTTCTTGTCTGATATATATGTTCCATGTGAAGTATGCAAAGGAACAAGATATAATAAAGAAACATTAGAGGTAAAATATAAAGGCAAAAGTATAGCAGATGTATTAGATATGACTGTAGAAGAGGCACTTGATTTCTTCGCAAAAGTTCCAAAAATAAAACAAAAAATTCAAACATTATATGATGTTGGACTGGGATATATAAAGCTAGGTCAACCATCAACTACTCTTTCTGGAGGAGAAGCTCAAAGGGTAAAACTTGCAACAGAACTTTCAAAAAGATCAACAGGGAAAACACTATATATTTTAGATGAGCCAACCACAGGCCTACATATAGCTGATGTTCATAGATTGGTAGATATTTTACAAAGATTAGTGGACACAGGAAATAGTATTATAGTAATAGAACATAACTTGGATTTAATAAAGACCGCAGATTATATTATAGATTTAGGACCAGAGGGAGGAGAAAAAGGTGGTGAAATAATAGCTGTTGGAACACCTGAGCAAATAGTAAAAAATGATAGATCATATACAGGACAATTTCTAAAAAAATATTTATATATATAAATTTGACAACTAATATTAAAAGTAATATAATTCAGATGAAAACTTTGGAAGACCTATATTAAATATAGGTCTTAATTTAAAATATAAGAAGGAGAATTACTATGCCAAATTTTGTACACTTACATGTTCATAGCGAATTTAGTCTGTTAGATGGAGCAAATAAAATTAAGGAATTACCAGCTAGAGCAAAGGAGCTAGGTATGAATGCAATTGCCATAACAGATCATGGAGTAATGTTTGGAGTAGTTGATTTTTACAAAGAATGTAAAAAAGTTGGAATAAAACCTATTATAGGATGTGAAGTTTATGTATCTCCAAGAAGTAGGTTTGATAAAGAACCAGGTATTGATAATAAGTATTCACATTTAATTCTACTTGCAAAAAATGAAATTGGATATAAAAATTTATCTCATTTGGTTTCTATGGGATTTACAGAAGGATTTTACTATAAACCTAGAATCGACTTAGAAATATTAGAAAAATATCATGATGGTCTAGTATGCTTAAGTGCATGCCTGGCAGGAAGCATAAATAAGGCAATTTTAAAAGATGATATGAATGAAGAAAAAAAAATTGCATTATGGTATAAGAATTTATTTGGGGAAGATTATTATTTAGAAGTGCAACCAAATGGATTACCAGAGCAAGTAAAAGTAAATCAAAATTTAATTGAATTAAGTAGGCAATTAAATATTCCACTTGTTGCTACAAATGATGCGCATTATCTAAAAAAAGAAGATGCATATAATCATGAGGTCTTACTTTGTATACAAACTGGTAAAAAAATGAGTGATACAGA
>CALXUH010000021.1 GCA_944391645.1 uncultured Clostridia bacterium
TTATTATTCCTGGTGCAATACTATTTACTCTAATATTTGATGGTCCAAGCTCTTTTGCCAATGATTTAGTTAATGCATCTAATCCTGCTTTTGATACAGAATATACTGTTTCACATGACGCTCCCACTAGCCCCCAAACTGACGAAATATTTATTATTAACCCACTTTTCCTATTTATCATATTAGGCAAAGATTCTTGAATTGTGTAAAATGCTGATTTTAAATTTGTGTTTATTACTCTATCCCATTCTTCTTCTGTGATATCAGTAAACATTTTAATTTGTGAAATTCCTGCATTATTTATTAAAACATCTATATTTTTAAATTTGCTTATAGTAAATTCTATAAGTTTTTCTACTTCTTTCTTTTTTGAAACATCTGCCTTAAAAATCTCTATATTATATCTGCCTTTTTTTAAAGTTTCTTGTATTTTTATTGCTTCTCTTTCTGATTTATTATAATTTAATACTACATTATAACCATCTCTTGCAAAATTTTCTACTAAGCATTTGCCAATTCCTCGAGATCCACCTGTAACTAATATTGTTTTCATTTTTTTACCTCTTTTTTACTTTTTGTCAATTATATGTATAATAAAAAAGAGCTTTGAAAATCAAATCTCTTTTTGGAGCCGCTAGTCAGACTTGAACTGACGACCTACTGATTACAAGTCAGTTGCTCTACCAGCTGAGCTACAGCGGCATTGGTGACCCCTACGGGAATCGAACCCATGTCTCCGCCGTGAAAGGGCGATGTCTTAACCGCTTGACCAAGGGGCCTTACATATAAATATAAATTTTATATTTATTTGGTGAGCCATCCGCGACTCGAACGCGGGACAACTTGATTAAAAGTCAAGTGCTCTACCACCTGAGCTAATGGCCCATAATTCTTTTTTTGAATTATAGAAGCAACTGCCATTATGCAGCTGCTTATCTATATTACTACATTTTTTTTAATATGTCAACAGTTTTTTGTAATTTTTTTTATTTATGAATTTAATTTTTCTAAAATTTCTTCTACATCTATTCCATGCACATCACAAGCTTCCTCTAATGTTTCATTTTGAGATGCTGGGCAGCCTAAGCAATGCATTCCTGCTTCTAGTAAAATTGTGGCTTTTTCTGGTGCCATTTCTAATAGTTCACCTATTTTTGTAGTTCTTTCTATCATTTTTCTCCCTCCAAAATATAAATAATTCTTTTTTCAAACTGAAAATAATTTTAACACAAATTTTATAAAAAGTATAGACAAATTTAAAATATTGTTGTATTATGGTAAAAATTGGAAAGGTGGTGTCGATATAAATATTTATTTTCACTTATTTTTTATTTCTTTTATTATTAATATTTTTTTATTTTTTTATTCTATTTATTCCTTTTTTGAAGTAAAACTTTTTCACTCTATGCAAGGTTCAAAATTAAAATTTAAAAATTTATAGTTTTAATTATTTTTAGGAGGCTACTTTTGAAATTTTTAATTTATTTTTTAAGATTATTTTTTTCTTTTTTACTATCCTATTTATTATATTCCTTAACTACTAATTTTTTTTCACCTGTTTTAGAAGCATATTCTTTAATTTTTCCATATGCATTACATCCTTTTGATATTTGCTTAAAAATCCCCATAGCTTGGTATTATATTAAATTAATTTTTAAAATTACACTTTTATATAATTTGTTTTTCTTTACAAATTCTCTTTTATCTTTAATTTTTCCAAAATCGATTAAATTCAAATCATTAAAATATAGGTTCAAAAGTAAAAAAATTAAAAATCTTTGTTTATATATAGGTCGTAGTTTTAAAGATAATTCTCCTATTCTTATTAATGAAAAAAGCTTATATCAAAATATCTTAATTACTGGGACTATTGGTAGTGGAAAAACTAGCTCAGCAATGTATCCATTTTGCAAGCAACTAATTGATTATTCGCACAATAATATTTTTAAAAAAATTGGAATGCTAATTTTAGATGTTAAAGGAAATTTTTACTCACAAATATTGAAATATGCAGTTTCCTCTAAAAGAGAAGATGATTTAATAATTATTGAATTAAATGGGTTATATAAATACAATCCATTACATAAACCACATTCAAGTGCTCAGGTTTTAGCAAATAGACTAAAATCGATTCTTCTTCTTTTTTCTCCTAATAATTCAGAAAGTTATTGGCTGGATGAATGCGAAAAAGTCTTAGAAGAAAGTATAAAACTTTGTAGGCTTTATAATAATGGTTATGTAACATTTAAGGAACTACATAACATTATTACTAAAAATGATTACTATTTAAATAAATTATCTTTTCTTAAGCAATTATTTAGATCTGGTAAATTATCTAAAACACAAATTTATGATTTGCATTCTTCGCTTTCATTTTTTGAAAATGAATTTACTAGATTAGATTCTAGAACATTATCTATTCTTAAATCTGAAATAACTCGAATTACTCATTGTTTTGTTTCTAATTATGATGTTTTAAATACTTTTTCACCAGCTATAAATGAATTAAATTTTCTTGGTTTTGAGGATGTTATAAAATGCGGTAAAATTGTTGTTTTAAATATGAACATTTCTGAACATCAAAATTTATCTAAAATTATTGCAGCATATTTAAAATTAGATTTTCAATCTGAGGTTATTTCTCAATTATCCAAAAATGAAACTATACATACAACTGCCTTTATTTGTGATGAATATCATGAATATGTAACATTATCAGATAGTAATTTTTTTGCTCAAAGTAGAGAGGCAAAATGTATTAATATTGTTGCAACCCAAAGTTATTCATCTTTATTAAATTCCTTAAAAGATTCATCAACTGTAAAAGTTATAACCCAAAATCTTATAAATAAACTTTGGTTTAGAACGGATGATTCTGCAACAATTGAAGATGTTCAAAAGCAAATTGGTAAGGAAGAAAAACATAGACTTTCTAAGAGTATATCTGAAAATGCTAAAGAAACTAATTATAATTATTTTACAAGAAAATTAATTTCTAAAAACTCTAATATCTCTGAAAGTATTAATGACTCTATAAATTTTGATTATGTTTATGATTTTAAGTTTTTTACTCAAGAATTAGAAACTTTTTCTTGCCTAGGTTTTCTATCAGATGGAACTAAAATTTTACCACCCCAAAAAATCAAAATGCAACCATACTTTTTAAAAAATTTTAAATTATATAAGAAAGGATGATTTTTATGAAAAAAATCTATTTTTATTTTTATTTGACTTGTTTATTGTTTTTTATTATACTTTTTTCTTTTTATCCCATAAGTTTTGCCGCATACCCTAAATTAATTACAACACTATCATCTGCATTTGAGTCTGTAGAATCTTGGCTTATCAAAATTTCTACTCCTGCTGCAGCTGTTGCCGTACGGAACAGGTGTCTTTATGAAAAAATTTAGTTTCGGAGATGAAGAAAGACTACGTACAGGGAAAAAAATTATTAGAGGTAGTTTATTTTCATATGCTTTTTTAATATCTATCGATTTAATATTATCTACTATAAATCTTTTACTAACATAAAAAAGGAAGGTGATTATTATAGAAATTAATCTTGTTTCCTCACTTTTAGAATCTATTAATAGTATTTTTTCTAGTTTAATTAATTCAATAAATAGTAATATCTATACTGTTTTAGATGATTTATTATTTATAAAAACTGATATATTTACTAATTCTAATATAAATAAATTACTTGGTTCTGCCAATGGTTCTGGAATAATTTCCGTCTGTAATAGTTTAGTTGCAGGGTTTGTTCTTTATTACTCTCTTACTTTACTTCTCTCTCATTTAACCTTTTCTCAAGTCCAAAGACCCTCAAGTTTTATATTTAAAATTTTATTATGCATATTTTCTGTAAATTGCTGTTATGAATTTTGTTATTCAGCTATTTTTGTAACTTCCTGTACTACAAATTTAATTAGAAATGTAGGAGAAAATTTATTTAATATTCCAATATGTTTTTCAACATTAGTTGAAAGTTTGAATTCTACTTTATATACAGAAGCTCAATTTAATTTATTTACTTTTGATGGCCTTATAAAAGCTTTTATTACCATAGGTTTTGTTAACCTGGCAATATCTTATTCTCTTAGATATGTCATGATTCGTGTTTTTATATTATTATGTCCATTTGCTATTTTATCTCTTTCAATTGATAAATTTAGTTGGATTTTTAAATCATGGTGTAAAACATTTTTATCACTTTTATTTTTACAAATATTAGTATCTTTGATTTTACTTATAACATTTTCACTGGAATATAATCCTAATAATTTCTTCTCACAATTGTTATATATAGGTTCTATATATGCCTTAATAAAGGCAAATTCCTTTTTAAGAGAATTTATGGGTGGACTTACTACAGATGTAAATTTTGGTCTTTCAACAATAAAAAATTTAATTATATAAGGAGATTTATTATGCATTTTATTTTTCCGGAAAATTACAACTTTAAAAATAAATTATTTGGAATTTTTGATTATTCCACTATTATTATAAATATATTTTGGGACTTTTTAATATTTCAATTTGCTAAAATTTTACCTTTTAATTTTAATATAAAAATATCATTTTTTATATTTTTATGTTTTCCTTTATTATTATTTAGCATCTTTGGTTTTAATAATGAAAATATATTTTACTTTTTTTCATATATGATTAAATTTATAAGAAATAGAAATGTATATTTTTTTAGCAAATAATTTGTATATTATTATATTTTATTTTTTCTTTATATTGTTTTCTTTTTTTATAAATGATATAATTTTTTAAAGTATTTCGTTTTGGGGGATTGTTTATGAAATTAGAAAGCAGTGATAAATCAATACTTTTTTCACATACTGAAATTCCAGATGTTTTTTTTACTGAGTATTTGTCTCAGGCTAGTGGAGATTATATTAAGGTATATTTATGTCTAATTTTTCTTACAAAATATGATAAAGACATTAAATTAAATGATTTATCTAAAAAACTTAATGTTCCTTTTTCTACAATACAATCTGCCTTAAATTTTTGGGAAGATTTAGGTGTTGTTACAAAAAAAATAAATGGTTATATATTAAATGATTTACAGCAAATTGAATTGCATAAATCTTTTGTTCCAAATGTTTCTTTATCTTCTGAAAAAATAAAACAAAATGCCAAATCAGAATATAGAGCACGTGCAATTGAAAGCATTAATAATACATATTTTCAAGGAATTATGTCTCCATCATGGTATAGTGATATAGATCTTTGGTTTAAAAAATATGAATTTGATGAACAAGTTATGGTAGCTTTATTTGATTATTGTTTCAATAAATCTGCCTTACACAAAAATTACATTCAAACTGTTGCAGAATCATGGTCTCATAATAAAATAAAAACCTACAATGATTTAGAAAATTATTTTCAAAAATATGAAAACATGACCAAAATAAAAAAATCTATAGCAAAAAAATTAGGTAGATATGGTAATTTGACACAATTTGAAGAAGCCTATATTGAAAAATGGCTACTAGATTATGGCTTTAGTTTAGATATTATAAACATAGCATTAAGAAAAACAACATCTAAAACTAACCCTAATTTTGATTATCTAGATAAACTATTATCTGATTGGCATACTAGAAATTTATCTACTGTACAAGAAATTGAAACTTTTCTAGCTGAGTTAAAGAAAAAAAATAAAAATATTAAAGAACTAGAGAAAAAAACAAATTATAATAATTACCAAAAAAGAGATTATAATAATTTAAATGATTTATATGCAAATAAAAAAGCAGAATAAAAAATTTACTAAAAGGAGGTTTTATGAATAATACTATTTTAAAAAAGTTACTTAACGAATATGAACAAAATCGATTGCAGAATATTAAAGATTTAGATTTAAGAAAAAAAGAAATTTATTCTAAAAAACCACGACTTGAAGAAATTGAAAAAGAAATTAATTTAATATCTTTTTCAATTGCGAAATCTGCTTTATTAAAAAATAATATAGATATTAGAAATTTACAAAATCAAATTGCTAAATTAAAATCAGAACAAAATGAATTATTAAAAGAATTAGGTTTTGATTTATCATATTTATCTTTACATTATAATTGCAATAATTGTAAAGATACTGGATATGTTATCCACAATTCGCAGACAACTATGTGTAATTGTTTAAAGCAAAAAATATTTGATATAGAATACAATAAAGCAAATATAGGTAATTTAAGTAGAGACACATTTGAGAATTTTAATATTAACTTATTTTCTAACGAAATAAACAAAGATAAGTATTTAAGCAATATTTCACCAAGAGAAAATATAACAGATATAAAAACGCATTGTTTAAAATTTATTGATAACTTTGATAACCCAGAAGAAAAAAATCTTCTTTTTTCTGGAGGTACAGGGTTGGGTAAAACATATTTATCCAATGCTATTGTTTCTAAGTTAATAAAAAAGGGATATACTGTTTTATATCAAACCGCACCTGTAATGTTAGATACTCTAATTTCAAATATGTTTAAAAACGACAGCACCTTCTCTGAAAATCTATTAACAGTTAATTTACTTGTAATTGATGATTTAGGTACAGAAACAATGAATTCTATGAAATTTACTGAATTATATAAAATAATAAATTCTAGACTTTTAAATCAAAATGGACATATTACAAAAACAATAATTTCTACAAACTTAGATTTACAAGGTTTATATAATACATATGATGAAAGATTAGTATCTAGATTTATTGGTCATTATAATATTTTTAGATTTTTTGGAGATGATATAAGATTTAAAATATAAAAACCAGGTTTAAAAAATAACCTGGTTTTTATTTTTATATTTTTCTCATTACTTCTGCACATCTATGACAAATTGTTGGATATTCCTTATCTTTTCCTACATCTTCTTTATACATCCAGCATCTTTCACATTTTTCTCCTGGTGCATTTTCTACTTTTATTCCTAATTTTGTTTCATTTGCTCTTTCATTTTTTTCTATATTTAGCTCAGATATAATAAATACTGTTTTTAATAATTCCCTGTTTTTCATTAAGAAATCATATTCATCATTTTCAGCATATAATATAACCTTTGCATTTAAAGAATGTCCTATAACTTTTTCAGCCCTTGCTTCTTCTAATTTTTTTGCTACCTGCTCTTTTATAGCTACAATTTTTTTCCATTTTGTTCTTATTTCATCATTTTCATATTTTAAATTATATTCTGGATAGTCTGTTAACATTACACTTATTACATCTTCATTTTTAGTTTTTGGCATATATTTCCATATTTCTTCTGCTGTAAAAGATGTCATTGGAGCAAGCAATTTTACTAATGAATTTAAAATTAAATACATTGTAGTTTGCGCAGATTTTCTATCCTTTGAATTTGGCAATGTACTATATAATCTATCTTTAATAATATCTAGATAGAAGCTACTCATATCTGTAACACAAAATACATTAATAGCTTGATATGCTTCATGGAAATCATAATTATCATAACTGTGAGTACATTTTTTTACTAAATCATTTAATTTTAGTAATGCATATTTATCTATTTCCTGTAGATCTTCATATGGAATAATATCTTCACTTGGATTAAAATCTGATATATTTCCTAGAATATATCTTGCAGTATTTCTTAGTTTTCTATAAACTTCTGTTATTTGCTTTAGTATATCTCTAGATAATCCTACATCTGATTGATAGTCTGATGAAAGTACCCAAAGTCTTAATATGTCTGCACCATATTCTTTTATAACTTCTTGTGGACTTATTCCATTTCCTAAACTTTTTGACATTTTTCTTCCTTGTCCATCTACTGTCCAACCATGTGTTAGAACCTGTTTAAATGGAGCTATTCCATTTACTGCAACAGATGTAAGCAATGATGATTGAAACCATCCCCTATATTGATCTGCTCCTTCTAAATATAAATCTGCAGGATAAGAAAGTCCTCTATCAACTAAAACACTTTGATGAGTAGAACCAGAGTCAAACCAAACATCCATAATATCTGTTTCTTTTTTAAATTCTTCGCATCCACATTCACATTTTGAATGTTCTGGCATTAAATCTTTTTCACTTAAATCCCACCATGCATTTGAACCTTTTTCCTTAAAAATCTTTTTTATTTTTTCAATAGATTTCTCTGTTATATATTCTTTACCACACTTTTTGCAATAGAAAATTGGTATAGGAACACCCCATGTACGTTGTCTAGAAATACACCAATCAACTCTTTCTGAAATCATTGTTGTAATTCTTTCTTTTCCCCAACTTGGTATCCATTTAACCTTATTTGCTTCTTCAATTGCTTTATCTCTAAATTTATCAACTGAGCAAAACCATTGTTCTGTTGCTCTAAATATTATTGGATTTTTGCATCTCCAACAATGAGGATATGCATGATTTATTTTTTGTTTATATAATAAAAATTCATTTTCTTCTAACCATTTTATAATTGCTTCATTAGATTTATCATATTTTAATCCCTCAAAAACTCCTGCACCTTTTGTCTGATATCCTTTTCCATCAACTGTTACAACTACATCCAAACCATTTTTTAAACCACATAAATAGTCCTCTTTACCATAACCAGGAGCTGTATGAACGGCACCTGTACCTGTATCAAGTTCAACAACTATTGTATCATCACTACCTAATACTACTTTTGAATCTCTATCTAAAAATGGATGCTTACATATTATTCCTTCTAATTCTTTTCCTTTAAAAGTATTTAATATCTTATATACTTTTATACCTATTTTATTCATCACATCATCAACTAAAGCTGTTGCTATAATTAATTTTTCTTTTTCAACTTGAACAATTGAATATTCAAAATTCTCCCCTATTGTTATACCAACATTTCCTGGTAATGTCCATGGTGTTGTTGTCCAAATTACGAAAAATGTATTTTCAGTATCAAATAATCCTTTACTAACTCTTATTGGAAATTTTACAAAAATAGACATCGTATCTACATCTTGATATTCTATTTCTGCTTCTGCTAAGGCTGTTTCACAATCTGTACACCAATATACTGGCTTTAATCCTTTATACATATAGCCATTTTTATACATATCCCAAAATACTCCAATTTGTCTTGCCTCAAATTCTGGATTATATGTTATATATGGATTTTCCCAATCACCTAGCACACCTAATCTTTTAAATCCTTCTGTTTGTTTGTCTTTATATTTACTTGTAAATGCTTTACAAGTATCCCTAAATTGAGATACTGGAATTTTATCTCTATCTAAACCTAATTTTTCAATTGCCTTTTTTTCTGTAGGCATACCATGTGTATCATATCCTGGTATATATGGTGTATAATATCCTTTTAATGCTTTATATCTAACAATAGTATCTTTTAATATTTTATTTAATGCATGACCAATATGTATTTCACCATTTGCATATGGTGGTCCATCATGTAAAACAAAACTTTCTTTTTCTTCATTTTTCTTTAATATTTTTTCGTATAAACCATTATCAAAAATTTCTTTTTGAATTTCTGGTTCTTTTGTAGGTAAATTTCCTCTCATTGGGAAATCTGTTTGTGGCAAATTTAATGTTTTGCCATAATCTTTTTTTTCCTCACTCATAAAAATCCTCCTTTAATTAGGTTTTTGTACCTAGAATTTATTGTATTTTATATAATAATATCATCAAGCATTTTTCATATTACATAAAAAACCCGCCCAAAACATAGGGCGAGTTTTTCTCACGGTACCACCTAATTTATATAAATGTAAATTTATATTTCTTATTTTTCTTTAACGCAGATATACGGATAATTTTACTATTAATTCTAATTATCAACTCCAAGGTGATAACAAATAATTTATTACTCATTTTGGCTCTCAGCATTTTACCAAATTCTCTGTTATGATTTTATATTTATTTGTGTTGTCCTTTTCTTTGTTTTTTTTATTTTATTATAATAACATATTTTTCTTCTTACGGCAATAGTTATTTGATGATTTTTTATATTTTTATTTATCATCTTCCGAAATTTTTTCTATACTTACAACTTTACCTTCATTTACTCTCATAAGAGTTACTCCCTGTGTTTGCCTTCCTAAAACACTTATTTCTATAGCTTTGATTCTAATAATTGTTCCGGTATCTGTAATAAGCATTACTTCATCATTATCATCTACTATTCTTATTCCTACTATTTCTCCTGTTTTTGGTGTTACTTTATATGTTATTACACCTCTTCCAGCTCTTGCTTGTACTCTATATTCATCAAGTTCTGTTCTTTTTCCAAAACCATTTTCTGTTATTGCAAGCAATGTTTTTTTACTATCCTCTATTATTGATTCCATTCCTACTACATAATCTTCTTTATCTAATTTTATTCCAATAACTCCTTGAGATACTCTACCAATAGGTCTAACATCTTTTTCAGTAAATGTAATTGCAATTCCTTTTCTTGTAACTAAAACAACATTATCTTGTCCATCTGTTAATCTTACATCTATTAATTCGTCATCATCTTTTAATGTAATTGATAATAATCCTGTTTTCTTTCCTGAAATATATTCATTTAAAGCAGTTTTCTTAATCATACCGTTTCTTGTGGCAAACAACAAATATTTACCTTCTGCAAAATTATGTATAGGTATTATTGTTGATATTTTTTCATCTACATCTAATCTTAATAAATTAACTATAGCTGTACCTTTAGCTGTTCTTCCTGCTTCTGGTACTTCATATCCCCTTAATTTATACATTTTTCCTTTATTACTAAAGAATAAAATTGTATCATGTGTAGATGCTGTAAAGATTTCTTTCACAAAATCTTCTTCTCTTGTTGCAATTCCAGTAATTCCCTTTCCTCCCCTTTTCTGACTTTTATAAGTATCTATTGGCATTCTTTTTATATATCCAAAATGTGTTAAAGCAATTACTGTTTGTTCTTCTTTTATTAAGTCTTCTTCCTCAAATTCACCTTCAGCTGCAATAATTTTTGTTTTTCTTTCATCTCCATATTTTTCTTTTATTTCTATTAATTCATCCTTGATTATATTATATACTAATGTTTCACTTGATAAAATTTCTTTATAATATGCAATTAATTTCATTAATTCATTATATTCTTCTTCAATTTTTTCTCTTTGTAATCCTTGTAGTGTTCTTAATCTCATATCTAATATTGCTTGTGCTTGAATCTCAGAAAGATTAAATCTCTTCATTAATTTATCTTTTGCATCATCATAGGATGTTCTAATTATGCGAATAACTTCATCAATATTATCTATTGCTATTCTTAATCCTTCTAATATGTGTGCTCTTGCTTCTGCTTTATCAAGTTCAAATTTTGTTCTTCTTAGAATAACTACTCTTCTATGTTCAATATATTGATCTAAACATTCTCTTAATGTTAATATTCTTGGTATTCCATCAACCAATGCAAGCATTATTATTCCAAATGTATCTTGTATTTGTGTATTTTTGTATAATAGATTTAATACTACTTGAGCATTAGCGTCTCTTTTTAATTCTATAACAATTCTTACATCATGTTCTCTGTCAGATTCATCCCTAATTGCAGATATTCCTTCAATTCTTTTTTCTTTAACTAATTCTGCAATATGTTCAATTAATTTTGCCTTATTAACTTGATATGGTAAAGAAGAAACTATTATTCTTCTTTTACCTCCAGGCATCTCTTCTATTTCTGCTTCTCCTCTTAATGTTATCTTACCTCTACCTGTTGTATATGCTTTTTTTATTTCTTCTCTTCCTAATATTGTTGCTCCTGTAGGAAAATCTGGTCCTTTAATAATTTGCATTAATTGTTCGTCAGTTACTTCATCTTCATCAATTATTTTTATTATTCCATTTATAAGTTCTGTTAAATTATGTGGAGGTATATTTGTTGCCATACCTACAGCTATACCTGAAGAACCATTTAAAAGCAATGCGGGAATTTTTGCAGGTAAAACTGTTGGCTCTTGTAATCTATCATCAAAATTTGGCATAAAGTCTACAGTATTTTTTTCAATATCCGTAAGCATTAATTGAGATATTTTAGACATTCTTGCCTCAGTATAACGGTATGCAGCAGCTGGATCTCCATCAATAGACCCAAAATTTCCATGGCCATCTACCATTGGATATCTTAATGAAAAAGTTTGTGCCATCCTAACTAAAGCATCATAAACAGAGGCATCTCCATGTGGATGATACCTTCCCAAGACATCTCCAACTGTTGTAGCACATTTTCTATATGGTTTATCTGGAGTTATCCCATCTTCATACATTGTATATAAAATTCTCCTATGTACTGGCTTCATTCCATCTCTTACATCTGGTAAAGCACGAGAAACAATAACACTCATTGCATAATCAATATATGCATCTTGCATCTCTTTTTCAATATTTTTTTGTATAATAGTTTCTTCTTTTTTGTCCATTTTTTTCCTCTTTTCATTTTGTGTTTTTCTTTGTAATTATATATGATTCTACGGATTTTTGCAAGAAAATTTATTGTTTTTATTAATTTTACTTTTATATTTCTACTAAGATTTTATATACATTTTTTTAATAAACTAGCATATTGGCTAATTCTAATTCTTCTTCTGATATATTAAAATTACCACCATTATTTATAATCAACTGATGTAAATTTTCTAATTTTTCAACCTTTTCTAATATATTCTGTATAGGCATTATTTTTTTCATTTCATTTTGTAATCTTGTGTGTATTTTTTTCATATTTGTAATATCATTTTCATTATAATAATTCGTCCATTTTTCTATATAACTATCAATTTTTTCTATTGAATTTACTTGCTCTTCTAAATTGTTATCTACATTTATTTCTATATTTTTTAATATCTCATTTTTACTAGATTTTATAATTTTTGCTGTACTTGAATTTATTTTTTTATTATCTTTTGCCCAGTCAATTGCTTTATCTAGTAAATCTGATAAACCATCTATCAACCCTCCACTTTTTATAACAGATTTTATTTCAGAAATACTTTCAAAATTTCCTGTTAAAATTCCTTCTATTGATTTACCAATATTAATTGATTTATCAATTAATAATTTTAAACCCTCTTTAAACCCTTCATTTATTATTGTATCTTTTATATCTATTATGTCATTTTCTATCCAATCTGGCAAAATTGCTTTTAAACCAACATCAATTCCGTTATTAATAACTTGTCCTAAAGTAGATTCTAAAAATTCCTCTTGCATTTCTTTTAAATTATTTGTCATTTCATTCCATATTTCAGGATTTTTTAAATTATTTATTAATTCTGTTATTTTATTCATAATAATTTCTCCTTTTTTATTTTTTATTAAAATATTAAATTAATTATTTTTATTAATAAATCTTTATTATTTTCTTCTAAAATATTAAAAATAATATAGTTATAATTATTTATTTTATTTTTTAAATCTTTTCTTTTTAAACTATTTATTTTGCATTTTACTAAATCTATTTTTTTATTAACCTTTATAATTTTTTCTTCCTGAATTTTAATATTATATATTTCTACAATTATAATTCTTTTGTTTTTTAATTTAGAAAATAATTTTATAAAAATATTTTTTTCTAAATTTTTAATTCCGAATAATATTATTTTATTATTTTTTATTTTATTATTATTTCTTTTAAAAATAATATAATTATATATTTTTATATATATTTTTTTTAAATATTCATTTTTATTTTTATTGTTAATTAAATATTTATTATTTTTTATAATATTTTTTATTTCTATTAAATTATTTTTATTTTTATATAAAATATTATTTATATTTTTTGAAAATAAATAATTAATTAATTTTTCATTTTTTTGTTCTAATAAAATTATAAATTTAATTTTATTATTTTTTTCTAATATTTTTTCAATTAATTCTTCCTTTTTTAATTCTCCAATTAAATTAATATTTAATATTATATAATCTATATTATTATTTTTTTCCATTATTTCAAAAATTCCATCCTGGTATTGTATATCAACTCCTATTACATGATATAATTCATCTTTTTTTAATTCCTCATTTATATGGGGATTTCCTATTGCTGTTATTATCTTCATTTTTTCACCTATTTTTTTTATAATTTTATTTAATTGTTTCTATTATATATTTTATATTTATTTTTTATATTTTTATAAATTATTATTGATTAAATATTTTATTTATTTTTTATTTTTATTTTAATAATTTTATTAAATATTTTTTATTTGTTTTTTTATTTTTATTTTAATAATTCTATTAAATATTTTTTATTTGCTTTTTTATAATTATATAAATAATTTTTTTTATTACTATTTAATTATATTTTCCTCGTAATCAGAACAATCTATTTTTGTTAAAATGTGTTCATCTCCTGCAAATATTAAACATTCACCTCTATTTAAATTTCTTATTTCTATTTTTTCTTTTTCTGATAAATTTGTATATTTACTTAAAATCGAAATATTTTCTTCCTCTAAAGAGAAAAAAATTTTATTACTTGAATTATTTAAAATACTTTTTCCATATGCACCATCTTCTAAACTAAATAAATCTGATATATCTTGGGTTATTGCAATACTACTTCCACCATATTTTCTAATAGTTTTAAATATTTTATATATAAAACTAGCTACATCTTTATTTGCAGTTATACCAATCATTTGCCAAATTTCATCCAAATAAATTGCTTTTTTTATATTTCTATTTTTTTTTATTTTATCCCAAAATAAATCAGTAAAAAGATACATTCCATATTTTATATTTTCTTCTCCTAATTCATATATATCTGCCACTATTAATTTATTATTTAATTCTAAATTTGTATATTCATTAAAATATTTTAATGAACCTTTTACAAATGGGATTAATTTAATTTGCATTTTTTTTGTTTTTTTCTCTTCTCCTAAAATATTATATAAATCTTCAAGTCTTGGCATATCATGTGTTGTTTTAAAATTTTTTTTATTTTTATCTTTATATAAAGAATCATCATCAAATGTGATATTTTTATCTTTATAACATTTTATTATTTTATCTTCCAATATAGCTTTTTCTTCTTCATTCATATAACCAAATATTAAATTAAAAAATCCAATTAGTCTGCTTATTTTTGTTGCAAGGTATCCTCTTTCATCTTCTATACTTTCTTTTCTTATATCTAAAATGTTTATATATGTATTTGCAGTTGGACCTATTTTTAATATCACTCCATCAACATTTTTTACTAAATTTGTGTATTCTCTTTCTGGGTCAATAACATATTGTTCAATTCCCATTAATCTATATCTTAAAATTTGTAATTTTGTAAAAAATGATTTTCCGAGATCCACTAGTTCCAAATATACACATATTAGCATTTTTATATTTTAGTGTATTATATCTATCTATAAAAACTAATGAATTATTATAAATATTTGATCCTAAAAAAATTCCATTTTCATCAAATATTGCTGATGATATAAACGGATATGTTGCTGTAAGTCCTGTAGTTAATACATTTCTTCTACTTGCTCTTTTTATATCCTTATGGTTTTCCATAAATGGTAAACATGATAAAAAAGTTTGCTCCTGCCTAAAATTTGCTCTCCTTGTTTGCATTCCAGAACTTTGCATTAAACCTTCTATTTTATTTAATAATAATTCTTGCTCTTTAATATTATTAGAAAATACTTCTATATAAATATATAAAAAATAAATATCCTCGTTATTTATTTGAATTTCTTTTCTAATATATTTTGCATCATTGTATGTAAAAGCTGCTATATCTATATCCTGTCTATTTTGATTTCCTTCTTTTAAATCAACTGCTACATTTGTTATATGATATGTTAAATCTCTAATTATTTTATAATTATCTTGTATTTCATAAAAAATAGAAATATTCATATTTATATTTATATCTAATATTTTTTTTAAAATTAAATCATTTATTTCTCTATTATAATTTACCACTAATAAACCTGAATAATAAATATTATCTATTTCTAAAAATTTTGGATTTATATTTGAAATATATGATGGTGATATTTTATCTTTATCACAAAATATTCCTTGAATTTTATTTTCTGATTTTTTATTAATTAATTTTTTTATTATTAAATTAAAAATATTTTTACCTCCTTTTTTTTTATTTATTTTTTATTATTTATTTTTTATTATTTATTTTTTATTTATTTTTTTATTTATTTATTTTATTATTTATTTTATTATTTATTTTTATATAATATTTAATTCTCTTCTACTATTTAAAAATGAATATAATATTTTTTCTACATCTTTTTTTTTAGAAATATCTGTTATAAAATTTCCGCATCTTGATAAATTTTCTTTTATTTTAAAATAATTTTCATTTAATTTATCTATAATATATTTTTCGTTTTCTTTATTTATTTTTTCTTTTTTATTTTCTTGACTTTCTTTTAGAATAATATAAAAATTTTTCGATGAGGATTTTCTTTTTTTATTTATTTCTTGAATGTAATTTATATAATTATTTTTTATGTTTTTTATATTTTCAGTTTCATTTTTATTTATTTTTTCAATATTGGAAATATGAGATGTTAAATCTTCTTTATTATTTTGAATTAAAATTTGAATATCAAATTTACATGTTTTTAAAAACATTTTATAAGAATTTAAAATAGATTCTTTTTCTAAATTAGATTTTAAATTAAAATTGATTGGATTTACTTTAATAATTTTTATAAAAAAATTATTTTTTAATTTTATTATGCCATTTTCATATATTTCTATATAGGGGAGCCATTCTTGAACTGTTTTTATTTTATATTTAAACATTTAACCTCCTTTCTTTTTTATAATTCTACAATTAATAAAAATAAAAGTCAATTAAAATCGTATTTCAAAATTCGACTTTTTTTATAAAAAAATTTTTTTATTTTTTTGTATAAAAAAATAAAAAAAGAATATAATATAAATATAAGGTTTATATTAGTTGAGCGAAGAGTAATATTAGATTTCTTAAAGTTTATTATTATTCGATCAAAGGTTTTTAATAGTTTTTTATAGATTATTATCAGCCGGAGATGAAAGTTATAATATTTGTATGTAAGCTATTTTATATAATGGTTGAATTATAGGTATTATAGCCTAGTTAAGATTATATTAATATTTGAAAGGGATTATTTTTAGTCCTTTTAGGATGAATATGGTTTCTAATAGTGTTTTTATAGTCGAGCAAATGATTAAAATATGTTATTTATTGTTTGTTTATATAGTAATAGATATCAGATAAGAAAATTATATATTTTAGTTGTAGCTGAAGATTAATATAAGCTTTGTTGATAATAACCCAGAGGTTCAATCTGGGTTATTAGATTTTTACTTTTTTATATATCTAAATTTCTAACAAACTTAGAATTTTTTATTATAAAATCTCTTCTTGGTTCTACTTCATCTCCCATTAATGTTGTAAATATTTCATCTGCTTTTATAGCATCATCCATTGTTACTTGTATTAATATTCTATTTTCTGGATTCATTGTTGTTTCCCATAATTGTTCAGGATTCATTTCACCTAAACCTTTATATCTTTGAATAGATATTTGTTCTCTTGCAATTCCTTTTTCTTCTAATTCTTTATATGCCTTATTCAAATCATCATCTGTATAACAATATTTATCTTCCATTCCCTTTTTAGATAATTTATATAATGGAGGTTGAGCTAAATAAACATTTCCATTTTCAATTAAAGGTCTCATATATCTAAAGAAAAATGTTAGCAATAGAGTTCTAATATGTGAACCATCAACATCTGCATCTGCCATTATTATTACCTTTCCATATCTTATTTTTGTAATATCAAAATCATTACCTATACCTGCACCAACAGCTAAAATTACTGGATTTAATTTATCATTTCCATATATTTTATCTGCTCTTGCTTTTTCAACATTAAGCATTTTACCCCAAAGAGGAAGAATTGCTTGAAACCTTCTATCTCTCCCCTGTTTTGCACTTCCTCCAGCAGAATCACCTTCAACTATATAAACTTCACATTCATCTCTGTTATTACTACTACAATCAGCAAGTTTTCCTGGTAATGTTGTATTTTCTAATGCATTTTTTCTTCTTACCAATTCTCTTGCTTTTCTAGCAGCTTCTCTTGCTCTAGATGCACTAATACATTTTTCTAAAATTGCTTTTGCTACTTGTGGATTTTCTTCTAAGAAATTAGATAAAGAATCATTTACTGCTGTTTGCACTATTCCTGTAACCTCACTATTTCCTAGTTTTGTTTTAGTTTGTCCTTCAAATTGTGGTTCTTTAACTTTAACAGAAATAACTGCTGTAATTCCTTCTCTTATATCATCTCCTAAAAGATTTCCATCTTTTTCTTTTAAAATATTATGTGATTTTGCATAATCATTAAATACTTTTGTTAGAGATCTTTTAAAACCTTCTAAATGTGTTCCTCCTTCTATTGTATTTATATTATTAACAAAAGAATAAATATTTTCAGAATATGCTGTTGTATATTGCAATGCAATTTCTATTGGAAATTCTCCTTTTTTTTCTATATATATTGGTTTTTGGTGTAATGCTTCTTTATTTTTATTTAAATATTCAACAAAAGAAATAAGTCCTCCTTCAAAACAAAATTCTGATTTTTTTTCTTTTCCTTCTCTTTTATCTTCTATTGTGATTTTTAATCCTTTTGTTAAAAAAGCCATTTCTCTAAATCTATTTTCTAGAACATCAAATTCATATTCAAGAGTTTCAAATATTGTATCATCAGCTAAAAATCTAACAGTTGTTCCTGTTTTATTAGATTCACCTATTTTTTTTAGTGATTCAACAGTTTTTCCTCTTTCAAATTTCATTTGGAAAATTCCACCATCTCTTTGTATTGTAACTTCTGTCCATTTAGATAATGCATTTACAACAGATGAACCAACTCCATGTAGCCCTCCCGAAACTTTATATCCACTATCTCCTCCAAATTTTCCACCTGCATGTAATACAGTATATACTGTTTCAGCAGCTGAAATATGTGTTTTTGGATGTATATCTACAGGTATTCCTCTACCATTATCTACAACCTTTATTATATTTCCTTCTTCTATTGTAACATTTATTTCTGTGCAATATCCTGCAAGTGCTTCATCAACACTATTATCAACAATTTCATATACAAGATGATGCAATCCTCTTACCGAAACTGAACCTATATACATCCCAGGTCTTTTTCTTACTGCTTCTAAACCTTCTAATACTTGTATTTGTTCTGCATTATATGAATGTTCAAACTTTTCCATTTTATCCTCCCATATTATTTATTTTTCCATTATTAATATTATAATAATTAATTTGTTTTTTTTCTAGCATTATTTTCTCTGTACTTGTAATTATTACTTGATTTTGTTTTATGTTTTCTAGAAATCCTTTTATTCTTGTTTTATCTAATTCAGATGTAAAATCATCTAGCAATATAATTGGATATTCTTCTATTTCATCATATATTGTTTCTGCTTCCGCAAGTTTTAAAGAAATTATGCTTGACCTTTGCTGCCCTTGAGAACCATAAACTGAAATATTTTGATTATTTATAAATATTTCAAAATCATCTCTATGTATACCTATAGTTGTATATCCTTTTTGAAAATCCATATTTTTTGCTTTTTTTAGTTTTTCTAAATATTTATTTTCATCTATTATATTACTTTTATATTTTATTTCAATATTTTCTTTATTTTGTGTTGTATTTAAGTGAATATCTTTTATTTTTTTATTTATTTTTTCAATAAATTCTTTTCTATAAATAAAAATTTTTTTTCCTATATCTGCTAGTTGTTCATCCCAAATATCTAGCATATATTCTGGTTTATTTTCATATTTTATTTGCTTTAAATAATTATTCCTTTGTTCTAAGGTTTTATTATATTTGTTTAATAAATGAACATATATTGGTCTTAACTGACTTATCATTATATTTAGAAATCTTCTTCTTCTTAATGGCTCACTTTTAAAAATATTTATATCTTGTGGTGTAAATAAAACAACATATATTTTACCTAATATATCACTTGTTTTTTTTACTTTTATATCATTTATATAAAAATTTTTATTTTTATTTATTTCTATATTTATTTTTCCTTCTCTATCTTTTTTAAAAAAACTAGTTTCTACTTTTAAATAATCTTTACAAGTATTTACCATTTCCTTATCTTGATTTGTCCTAAAAGACTTTCCTAAACTGCATAAAAATATAGCTTCTAAAATATTCGTTTTACCTTGTGCATTATCACCAAATATATTATTTATATTTTCACTTAAAATAATTTCTTGTTTTTCATAATTTCTAAAATTTTCTAGTTTGATTTTTTTTATATACATTTTTTTCCCTATTAATCTTCTTTTATTCTAATTGGTAAAATCATATAAATATATTCTTGAGCAATTTCTTCTATTGGTTTTATAATGCAAGGTGAAATATTGCTTCCAAATTCAATAAATATTTCTTCATCCTCAATTACTTTTAAGGCATCTAAAAAATATTTTGGATTTACTCCTATTTCTAGGTTTTTACCTTCTGTTTCAATATATATTTCTTCTTTTGCATCTCCTGTTTGATTTGTGCAAGATAAGATTACTTTTCCTATTTCAATTTTTATTTTTACAGGATATTTTTTTTCTTTTTCAACCGATGATGAAGAAATTAAGCTTATTCTTTCTAATGAATTTTGCAAAATATTTTTATTTATTCTAATTTTTGTTTCCCACGATGATGGAATTACATTTTTATAATTTAAAAATTCTCCTTCTAATAATCTTGTAACAATTTTACAATTTTCCATTTCAAAAACGGCTTGATTTTTTGCAATACCTATTTTTATATTATCAAAAGAATCTGTTATTATTTTATTAACTTCATTTAATGTTTTTCCAGGAATAACTGCTTTCAAATTATTAGTTTTTTCAGGTAAAAAAGTACTAATCCATCCCATTCTAGAACCATCTATTGCAACTAAATTTAATTTATTATTGGAAATTTCAAATAAACAACCTGTAAAAATTGGTCTATTTTCTTCAACACTAACTGCAAAAATTGTTTTCTTAATCATATCTTTTAATGTTCTTTGCTCTGTTATAAAAGAATGTTCAATATCTATTTTTGGAAGTTCTGGATATTCTTCTGGATTCATTGTTGATAATTTATATAATGAACCTTCACATTCTATAACTAATAATTTTTTTTCGTTAACACTTATTTTTATTTCTGTATCTGGTAATTTTCTAATAATTTCACTAAACATTATAGCATTAACTACAGTATTTCCCTCTTCTTCAACATTGCAATCCACAATATATTCAATACCTAGGTCTAGATCATATGTAGTCATTTTTACTTTATTTTTATTTGTTTGAATAAATATTCCTTCAAGTATTGGCATAGTTGTTCTAGTAGGAACACCTCTTACTACAGAGTTTATACATTTTAATAATTTTTCTTTTTCACATATAATTTTCATTTTACTTAACTCCTTTGATTATAAACTTTCATTCGAAAAATTTTTTGGAACATTTTATATAATAAAATAATATATATTAGTAATAGTAATAGTAGGTGCTGTTAATTTTGTGGAAAATAGATATAAGTCTTTATTTCCCTAATTAACAACCTGTGGAAAAGTATGTGGATAAATAAACAGATATATTCACAGTATTATTAAACAATTGTGAATTTTTAATAATTCACATATAATTAACAATAAATTCACAAACAATTCACAATAATCTATGGATAATCTTTTTATTATTTCCGTAAGTAAGAAAAGAATTTTTTTTTACAAAAATATGTTTTGCAAACTTAATTTTTAAAAAATTCGTAAAAATGTTTTAAAAACAATTATTTGTTGTTTAAAATAATTTTTTTAACACTTTCCACAACTAATTTGGTATTAGAATTTTCTTTTATTTCTTTTTCAATCTTTTTAAATGCATGCATAACTGTTGTGTGATCTCTTTTCCCAAAAGAATCACCTATTTTAGGAAAGGATTCATTTGTTAAAATCCTACACAAATACATACCTATTTGTCTTGGATATGTTATATCGTTAGATCTTTGAGAACTTTTTAAATCTTTATCTGTTATATTAAAGTATTTGCAAATACATTCTTGGATATATTCAATAGATATAACAGATTCTTTTTGTCTAATCATATCGTTAATAGCTTTTTCAGACATTTCCATTGTTATAGGTGTGTGTGTTAAAGATGCTTGAACAATTAGTTTATTAAATACACCTTCTAATTCCCTAATGTTTGAGTCTATTTTTGCAGCAATATTTTGTAAAATATCATCGTCAATAATAGCATGTTTTTCATCTGCTTTTTTTCTTAATATTGCTAAACGTGTTTCATAATCTGCCATATATATATCTGCAACTATTCCCCATTCAAGTCTTGATTTTAATCTGTCTTCCAAAAGTGGAATATCTCTAGGAGGTTTATCACTTGATATTACAATTTGTTTTCCTGCATCTCTTAATGTATTAAATGTATTAAAAAATTCTTCTTGAATTTGTTTTTTATCAGCTATAAATTGAATATCATCTATCAAAAGTAAATCAATATTTCTATATTTTTGCTTAAATTTTTCCATAGATTTATCTTTTATAGAATCAACAAAATCATTTGTAAATTTTTCTGAAGTAACATATAAAACTTTCATGGAAGGATTTTTTCTTAAAATTTCATTACCAATTGAATGCATAAGGTGAGTTTTTCCAAGACCAACACCACCATACAAAAATAATGGATTATAAGCTGTAGCAGGAGATTCAGCAACTGCTAAAGCAGCAGCATGTGCAAATCTATTATTATCTCCAACAACAAATGTATCAAAAGAATAATTTTTATTTAAGAATGTTTTTGCATAATCAACTGTATTATTTATATTTTGTGTATTAAAACTTTGAATAGTTTCTTCTTTTGTTTGGAGATCATCTTTTAAAACAATTTCAATATTACAATTTTTCTGTAATATAATGTTAAATGCATTTGAAATAAGATCACTAAAACGTGCTTCTATTGATTCTTTTTTAAATTGATCTTTTACCACTAAAGTAATATTATTATCATTTACAGAACTAATTTCTAATGGTAAAATCCATGTTTTAAAAGATAATTCGGACATTTCTTCTCTAATTAAAGCTTTTGCATCTGTTAATAAATCATTTAATGTGCTATCCATTATAAAAAACCTCCAAATATCTTTGTTTAGAGATAAAACTTGTAAAAAAGCCTTATATCCACATTATCTTTCATATAATATCAAAAAAAAAAAAATTAATCAACATAAATTTAATAAATCTATAATTTTTTTTAAAAAACTTGACTTTTAATATATTTTTAGTATATAATTTTGGTACTTTTGATTAAAAACAAGGAGGATAGATAAATAATGAAAAGAACATATCAACCAAAAAAAAGACAAGAAAAGAAAGAACACGGTTTTATGAAAAGAATGTCAACAAGACAAGGAAGAAATGTCTTAAAAGCAAGAAGAAATAAGGGAAGAAAAAAATTAACAGCATAAAATTTCTATAAAAAGAGTGATAAGTTTGAAAAATACAGAAATAATAAAAAAAAATTACGAAATTAGAAAAGTAATAAAATATGGAAAATTTTATGGTGGACACTATTTAGATTTTTTTATAATGCCAAATAAAAAAAAGAAAAATCATATTTGTGTAATTGTTACAAAAAAAACAGGTAATAGTGTAATAAGAAATAGAATAAAAAGAAAGTTAAGAGAAAATTATCGCTTATTAGAAGAAAAAATTTCATTAGGTTATAGTATAGTTATTTTATGGAGAAAGACAGTAGAAGGTGAAAATGCAACTTTTTATAACATAAAAAATGATTTTTATTATATATTAAAGAAAGCAAATTTATTAAAATAAAAAGAAGAGATAAAAATGAAAAAAATATTATTGTTTTTAATAAAAAAATATCAGATATATATATCTCCAATAAACAAATATTATAATATAAAATGTAAATTTTATCCAACATGTTCAGAGTATACAAGACAAGCTATAGAAAAATATGGTGCTATAAAAGGAAGTTTTTTAGGTATAAAAAGAATTATAAAATGCAATCCTTTTTCAAGAGGAGGGTATGATCCTTTAAAGTAGGTAATAGGGAGGATTTATAAAATATGATAGATTTTTTTTCTGATAAATTTGGTTATATACTAAATATAATATATGAAATAGTAAATAATTATGGATTAGCGATAATTCTTTTTTCTGTTTTATTAAAATTATTGCTGTTACCATTAACAATTAAACAACAGAAAACATTTAAAAAATCACAAAAATTACAAGGTAAATTAAAAGAAATACAAGATAAATATAGCAATAATCCAGAAAAACTAAATCAGGAAATGATGGATTTATATAGAAGAGAAAAATTAAGTCCTTTTAGTGGATGTTTAAGTTCAATTATTCAGATTATTTTGTTATTAGCTATGTTTTATTTGGTTAGCAAACCACTTACATATATGAAAAAAGTAGAGCAATCACAAATAAATGATTTTAAGGATATAATTGCAGAAGAACAAGGTGAAAACAGTATAAATACAATGTATCCGGAAATAAGTATAATAAAGTATATTAATAATAAAATAAATTTTGATAATGTAGAAAATGTAGAAAAAGTAGAAGAAAATACAAATATAGTTGAAAGTTCTGAAGAAAATGCTGATATTGAAAAAGAAAATATAATTGAAGAAGATTTATATATAAATATGAATTTCTTGGGATTAGATTTAAGTTTAATTCCAAAAGATAATTATAATAATTGGAGAGTGTTTATTATACCATTGTTATATATAATTTCTTCAAGTATATCTATAAAGATTACAACACTACAAACAAAGAAGAATAATGAAAATAAAGAAGAAAATAAAGAGGCGGAACCAGATATGACTACGCAAATGAATAAAAGTATGACTTGGATGATGCCAATTCTAGCAGTTTCTGTTTCGCTTATTGCACCTTTGGGACTTGCATTATATTGGTTAGTAAATAATATTTTAATGATAATAGAAAAAATTTTTATTGATAAATTTATAATTCCTAAGGAGGAAGAAGAAAATGCTTAAGAATATAATTACTGAAGGAAAGACAACTAACGAAGCAATTGAAAAAGGTTTAAAAGAATTAAAAGTATCAAAAGAAATGGTAGATATAAAAATTTTAGAAGAAAATAAAAAAAGAAGTTTTTATAATATACTTGCTCCAAGAGTTGTTAAAGTAGAATTAACTTTAAAAGAAGATTTGGTTAATAAAGAACAATCAATTAAAAAAGAAAAATATAAAGAAAAAAGAAAGAAAAATAAAAATATTGAGGAAATAGAATTAGCCAAAAATAATATAGAGGAATTTTTAAAAGAGTTTTTAAAAGAAGATTATGCATATAAAGTAAATATACAAGATTTAGATATTTTTGTTGATATAGAGGGAGAAAAGGTAAATCATTTAATTGGTTATAGAGGGGAAAATATAAATGCTTTACAAGTTATTATATCAGCGATAGCTAATAAAAAAAGTAGTTCAAAAATAAATGTTTTTGTTGATGTAGTTGGGTACAAAGAAAAAAGAAAAAAAACACTAGAGGAATTAGCTGAAAAATTATCAAAAACAGTTATAAAAACAGGAAAATCAATATCATTAGAACCAGTGACTGCATATGAAAGAAAAATAATACATACAAAATTACAATCAAATAATAAAGTAAAAACATTTAGTAAAGGAGAAGAACCACATAGAAGGGTAGTTATTACTTTAAATAAATAAAGCAAAGGCAGATATTTTCTATATCTGTCTATTTATTTGATTTATTAAAATTATAGGAGGAAAAATGGATACAATAGCTGCAATATCTACGGCACCAGCCATTGGTGGAATTGGAATAATTAGATTAAGTGGAGATAAAACTTTTGAAATAATAAAAAAAATATTTGTACCAAAAAATGTTCAAAAAATAGAAGAAATAAAAGGAAATTCTATAAAATATGGTGTTATAGTTGATGAAGGAAAGATTATAGATGAAGTATTAGTTTCTTTTTTTAAAGAACCAAAAAGCTATACAAGAGAAAATATGTGTGAAATAAATTCGCATGGAGGAATATTAATTGTCAGAAAAATATTGGAGATATGCTTAAAAAATGGTGCAATACTTGCTGAACCAGGAGAGTTTACAAAAAGAGCTTTTTTAAATGGCAGAATAGATTTAGCACAAGCAGAATCAGTTATAGATATCATAAATGCAAAAACAAATAGGGAAATAGAAGCATCTGTAAAACAGCTGGAGGGAAATTTATCAAAAGAAATTTCAAAAATAAGAAAAAAAATTATGGATTTAATGGTAGATATAGAAGCATCAATAGATTATCCAGAATATGATGTTGAAGAAGTTACATACGCAAATGCAATAAATATATTAGAAAATATCAGGAAAGAATTAGAAAAGCTTTCTAATTCTTTTGAAAATGGCAAAATAATAAAAGAAGGGATAAGTTTAGCAATAATTGGAAAACCAAATGCAGGCAAATCTTCGTTGTTAAACGAATTTTTAAAAGAAGAAAGAGCGATTGTTACAGATATAGAAGGTACAACAAGAGATACAATAGAAGAGGAAATTTCAATAGAAGGAATTCCTTTTAAAATTATTGATACAGCTGGAATAAGAGAATCCAATGATAAGATAGAAAAAATAGGAATAGAAAAATCAAAAAAAGTTGCACTAAATAGTGATATAATACTTGCAATATTTGATAGTTCAAAAAATTTAGATAAGGAGGATTTTGAAATCATCAATTTTATAAAAAATAAAAATGCAATTATTATATTAAACAAAATTGATTTAAAAGAAAACAATGAAACTGTTACGGAAATAAGCAAAACAGGAAAAGATATTATAAAAATTTCTGTATTAGAAAAAAAAGGAATAGAAAAAATATATGAAAAATTAGTAGAAAAATTTAATTTAAATGAAATTAATATTGATAATGAAAATATAATAACAAATATTAGACACAAGGATTTAATAGATTGTGCAAAACAAAATGCAACTGAGGCAATTAATGCAGTAAAAACAAATTTACCGATAGATATAGTTGCAATTAATATAAAAGAAATATTAGAAAATTTGGGAAAAATAACAGGAGAAAGTGTTTCAGATGATATTATAAAGGAAATATTTTCTAAATTTTGTTTAGGAAAATAAGAGGTGAAATAAATGAAATATAATGCTGGTAGTTATGATATAGCTGTTATTGGAGCAGGACATGCTGGATGTGAGGCAGCTCTTGCCGCAGCAAGAATGGGACAAAGAACATTACTTTTTTCTATAACATTAGAAAATGTTGCAAATATGCCATGTAATCCTAATATTGGAGGAACATCAAAAGGGCATTTAGTTAGAGAAATAGATTGCCTTGGTGGAGAAATGGCAAAAAATATTGATAAAACTTTTATTCAATCTAAAATGTTAAATAAATCAAAAGGACCTGCAGTATATTCTTTAAGAGCACAAGCAGATAGAAAAAAATACCAACAGGAAATGAAGCATACACTTGAAAAACAAAAAAATTTATTTATAAAACAAGCTGAAATAATAGATATAAAAGTGCAAAATGGACAAGTAGTAGGTGTAGAAACAAATATTGGAGCAATTTATAATGTAAAAGCTGTTGTAATTGCTACAGGAACATATTTAAAAGGTAAAATATATATTGGTGAAGTAAATTTTGAAAGTGGGCCAGATGGCGTATTTCCAGCTAATAAACTATCTGAGTGTTTAAAAAAATTAGGAATTGAGTTAGTTAGATTTAAGACAGGTACTCCAGCTAGAGTTAATAAAAACAGCATAGATTTTTCAAAGATGGAAATACAAGAAGGAGACGAAACAATAGTTCCTTTTTCATTTGAGAATAAAAATCTAAAAATAGATCAAGTCCCATGTTATCTAACATATACCAATGCAAAAACTCATGAGATAATAAGAAACAATCTAAATAGATCACCTTTATATTCAGGAAAAATAGAGGGGGCTGGACCAAGATATTGTCCATCAATAGAAGATAAAGTTGTAAGATTTGCAGATAAAGAAAGACATCAAATTTTTATAGAACCAATGGGACTAGATACAGATGAAATGTATGTTCAAGGAATGAGTTCTTCATTACCAGAAGATGTGCAAATAGAAATGTATAGAACAATTCCTGGATTAGAAAAAGTTGAATTTACAAGGCCAGCATATGCAATAGAATATGATGCTATAAATCCACAGCAACTAAAATTATCATTAGAATTAAAAAATATAAGAGGAATGTTTTTAGCAGGTCAAATAAATGGTACATCCGGTTATGAGGAAGCTGCTGCTCAAGGAATTATTGCAGGAATAAATGCGGCAAGGCAATTACAAAAAAAAGAACCAATAATATTGCATAGATGGGATTCATATATAGGTGTTTTAATTGATGATATTGTAACAAAAGGAACAAACGAACCATATAGAATGATGACATCAAGAGCTGAATATAGATTGTTATTAAGACAAGACAACGCTGATGAAAGATTAACAAAAATAGGATATAATGTTGGTTTGATATCAAAAGATAGATATAATAATTTTAAAGAAAAGATGGATAATATAGAAAAAGAATTAAATAGATTAAAAACAAATGTAATAAAACCAACTAAAAAGGTAAATGAATTTTTAAAAGAACATAATTCATCTGAAATATCAACAGGAGTAAAAGAAATAGAATTATTAAAAAGAACAGAAATAAAATATAGTGATCTAAGAAAAATTGATGATAATATTCCAAAACTTGACAAGGAAGTAGAAGATGAAGTAGAAATAAAGGCAAAATACGAAGGATATATAAAACTTCAAATGACTCAAGAGAAAAAAATAAAAAAACTAGAAAGGAAAGAATTACCTGAAGATTTAGATTATTTGAATTTAAAAGGTATTAGTTTAGAAGCAAGTCAAAAATTAGACAAATTTAAGCCACATTCTATTGGACAAGCATCAAGAATTTCTGGAATTTCTCCTGCGGATATATCTGTTTTACTAATATATTTAGAACAAAAAAGTAAAAAAACAAGCTA
>CALXUH010000022.1 GCA_944391645.1 uncultured Clostridia bacterium
TTGTAAGAGGTGGTGATGTAAGCTATTGCTATAATGCTGGGCAAGTTGGAACAAGTGAAATGACATCATATTTTGTGGGTGGAATTGCACAATCTAGAAACATATCAAATTGTTATAATTTAGGTAATATTGAAGGAAATTCAATAGGAGGAATCGTAGGTACAACACAAACAAACACAGTAAATTGTTATAACAGAGGTATTATTAAAGGAAACGCCAGTTCTTCAGGAGGGATAATTGGAAACTGTAATTTAGATAATAATAGTTCTTTAGAAGGTAATTACTATCTAGAGGGAACAGCACAAGGAGGAGCAAGTGGAGAAGATTTACCAGGTCAAGCAGAACCACTTCCAGAATCAGAAATGCCATCAGTAATGGAGGTTATATCAACAGGAGTAGAACAAGTAGAATGGAATGGAGAGATGGTAGATGTGTGGAAAGAAGATACAGAAAATATAAATAATGGATATCCAATACTATTTTGGCAATAGAAAGGTTAAATATAAGCAGAAATTAAAAAATTCTGCTTATATTTTTATGTATAATAAAAAATAAACAAATATGTAAAAATGCTTTGACAAAATATAGATTATATGATAAAAATATGTATAACAAGAAATTAAAATGGGGATGCAAAAAATGGGAGATATAAATGTATTTACAGGGCCAATGAAATGTGGAAAAACACAAAAAATTTTAGATGAAGCACAAAGACAAGAAATAGCAGGGAAAAATATAAAAGTATTTAAACCAAAAATAGATGATAGATTTTCAGATGTACAAGTAATTAGCAGAAAAGGATATAAAACAGATGCAATAGCAATTAATAATATAGACGAAATAAAAAATTATGATGCAGATGTATATGTTATAGATGAGTTCCAATTTTTAAAAGGAGATTTAAAAGAACTATATAGACTAGCCAATAGAGGAAAAAAATTTTATATAGCAGGCTTAAATTTAACAGCAGAAAGAAAACCTTTTGGCAATATGGGAGATTTATTATGTATGTCTGATAATGTACAAATACTTACATCTGTATGTGAGGTTTGTAGAAATGATAATGCAATTTATACATTTTATAAGGGAGAAAATAAAACATCAGATATATTAGTTGGAGAAGATTGTTATATACCAGTTTGTAGAAAATGCTATGAAAAACTTATGAGTGAAAAAAATAAATAAAATTATTTATATAGGAGAGAAAAACAATGGATAAAAATAAGCAAATAAAAGTTAGATTAATAACTGCTGTGGTTTTTGTAATAGCACTAATTGTGGTAGTTACTGCAATAGCATGTGGTATTACAATTTTAGTTATGAAAAATAAAAATGAAGATACTAATGTAATTATTGGAACTGAAGGTACGGAAAAAATAGATGACTGGCAATATTCAAATGATGCAAAGAAAAATATGAACTTAGAAAACGAATTAATTACAAGTGTAGATAATGCTGGAACATCAAGCGACTCTTCACTTGGATTATCAACTGGTGGAGCAAAGGATGTAAATAATTTTAGAGAAAATATAGAAAATGGATATTTTCCAATATCTACAGATATTACATACAACGGAATTTTTTATGATTATTTATTTGAAACTGGTGAAAAAAATGAGTCAGATGAATTATTTTCACCATCATATTCTACTGCAATATCTAAAGACCCAATATCAGATAACAAAGAATATTATGTGACAGTAGGGTTAAACTCTAATATTAAAGAAAGCGATTTTTCTAGAAAAAAAATAAATCTAGTTGTTGTGCTAGATATATCTGGTTCAATGACATCTAAATTTAACTCTTATTATTATGATGATGAAGTAGATCCAGAAGAAAAAAACAAAACAAAAATGCAAATTGCAAATGAATCTGTAAATATATTAATAGACCAACTAAATAGTGACGATAGATTTGGAATGGTTTTATTTGATAATGTAGCATATTTAGGAAAACCTTTAACATTAATTGAAGAAACAGATGTAGAGGCAATAAAAAATCATATATTAGAAATTGAGGCAGCAGGAGGAACTAATTTTGAAAGTGGGTATAAAAAAGCTACCGAACTATTTGAACAGTATTATAATGATGAAGAATATGAAAACAGAATTATTGTAATAACTGATGCAATGCCAAACTATGGTGATACATCTGAACAAGGATTAGCATCATATGTTCAAAATAATGCAAATAATGGAATCTATACAACATTTATAGGGGTAGGTATAGATTTTAATACCGAGTTAGTAAATAATCTTACAGATGTAAGAGGTGCAAATTACTATTCAGTACATAATTCAACAGAATTTAAAGATAGAATGGGAGAACAATTTGAATATATGGTTACTCCAATTGTATTTGATTTAGAGTTTAATTTAGAATCTGAAGACTTTGAAATAGAATCAGTTTATGGTTCAGATACAGTTAATAAAGAAAACGGAAATATAATGAATATAAATACATTATTTCCATCTAAAACAACAAATACTGGAGAAGTAAAAGGCGGAGTGGTATTACTTAAATTAGAAAAGCTAACAGAAGATACTACTGGAAGCTTGAAATTAAGTGTTTCATATAATGATAAAACAGGTAAGAATTATAATTCATCTCAAACAGTTGATTTTGAAAATAAAGAAGAGTATTATGAAAACACAGGAATAAGAAAAGCAATACTTCTTACAAGATATGTTAATGTATTAAAAAATTGGATATTATATGAAAGAACAGAAGAAAGTAAATTTATTATATCACCTTCCAATGGAATTGTGGATTGCAATTATAATACAGATGAAATATATGAAATTTTAGGTGAACATGAAAGAACATCTGTAGATTTAACAGTTAGTGAAGAATATAAAAATATATTTAATCTATTTAAAGAATATATGGAAAATGAAAACAAGGTAATAAAAGATGGTAAAATAATACAGGAAATTAATATCCTAGAAAAATTAATAAATTATGATTAAACAAAAAATTAAATAAATTTTGAAAGTAGTAATTATTAACAAATACTTACTACTTTTTAATTTTAAAAAAAATTATAATTTTATATTTATTATTAAGATTTTTCTAATTATTACAAATAAAAAAACGCAGTTTGGTATGTGTATAAAAACTCTAAAAAAACTTGACAACTTAAAATATAAAAGGTAAAATATAATAGTACAGAAATTATAAATTATTAAAATTGATAATATATATAATCTGAACATTGAAAATTTAATAGAAAGAGGTGCATTATTTATGGTAATAGCAATAGTAGTCACCTTTCTTATCTCATCAGCTGTATTTATTCCAGTAGGAATTACAATTAGAAAAAGAACAGCTGAATCTAAAATAAAAGGAGCAGAAAGCGAAGCTTCTAGAATTATAGAGAATGCGAAAAAAGAAGCTGAAAATGTAAAAAAAGAGGAACTTTTAAAAGCAAAGGAAGAAATTTTACAAATAAGAAATGATTTAGATGAAGAGATAAAAGAAAGAAGAGGCGAAGTACAATTACAAGAAAAAAGAAACATTCAGAAAGAGGAAAATTTAGAAAGAAGAGCAGAAAGTTTTGAGCGTAGGGAAAAAGACTTAGAAAAAACAATGCAAGATGCAGAAAAGAAAAGAAAAAATCTAGATGAATTATATACTAGACAAATGCAAGAGTTACAAAGAATTTCTGGATTATCAACAGATGAGGCAAAAGAAATTTTGCTTGAAAAGTTAGATTCTAAACTAACAGACGAAAAAGCAACTTTAATTAAAGAAGCAGAAAAACAAATAAAAGAAAGTGCAAATAAGAAGGCTAGAGAAATTTTAGGCTATACTATTCAAAAATGTGCAGCAGACCATACTTCTGAAACTACAGTTTCTGTCGTTTCTTTACCAAATGACGATATGAAAGGTAGAATAATAGGAAGAGAAGGTAGAAACATTAAAACATTAGAAACATTAACTGGAATAGATTTAATAATTGATGATACTCCTGAGGCAGTTATTTTATCTGGGTTTGACCCATTAAGAAGAGAAGTGGCAAGAATAGCATTAGAGAAACTTATTGAAGATGGTAGAATACACCCAGCTAAAATAGAAGAAATGGTAGAAAAAGCCAAGGAAGAAGTTGAAGAAATAATTAAAGAAGAAGGAGAAAGAGCAGTATTAGAGACAGGAGTTCATGGACTAAACCCAGATTTAGTTAAGTTAATTGGAAAATTAAAATATAGAACAAGCTATGGACAAAATGTTTTAAACCATTCTATTGAAGTGTCTAACCTAGCAAGAATAATGGCTGAAGAATTAGGTTTGGATCCTAAAATTGCTCGTAGAGCTGGATTACTACATGATATTGGCAAGGCTCTAGACCATGATATGGAAGGAACACACGTGGAAATAGGTGTTGATGTACTAAAAAAATATAAAGAAAATGATTTAATAATTAATGCCGTACAAGCTCATCATGGTGATGTAGAACCTAAAACAGTAGAAGCGGTGCTAGTACAAGCTGCAGATGCAATATCAGCATCTAGACCTGGAGCAAGAAGAGAAACATTAGAAGCATATATTAAAAGACTAGAAAAATTAGAAGAAATTGCAGATTCTTTTGAAGGTGTAGATAAGTCTTACGCAGTACAAGCAGGACGTGAAATAAGACTTGTTGTAAAACCTGAAAAAATATCTGATAGTCAAATGATAGTAATGGCAAGAGATGTTGCAAAAAGAGTAGAAGACGAAATGGAATATCCAGGACAAATAAAAGTAAATGTAATTAGAGAAACAAGGGCAATAGAATATGCCAAATAAAAAAACTCCCTTATATGGGAGTTTTTTATATTGGAATTTCATAAATTAAAGAAATGTTTGCCAAAAAAACAGCAAAATAAAAAAAATGATTTTTAAAAAAGTAAATATTTTTTAAAAAAAATATTGACTAAAAAAAATATTATATATATAATCTTCCTACTAAAGAAAAAGAAAAATGGAGGTATAAAATGCAAGATAATTTAGAAAAAAATATTAACATTGTAGTTATAAAAAGAGACGGAAAACGTGTAGATTTCGACGGAAGCAAAATTGCACTAGCAATAAAAAAAGGATTTGATAGTGTATATACAGATGATGAAGAAACACATAAATATATTGATAAAGATATATACAAAATTTATAACAAGGTTATAGAAAAAATAGAAAAAATAGAAAAAGAAAAAATTAAAATTGAGGAAATTCAGGATTTAATTGAAGAACAATTAAAGGCAAATGGATATGAAGATGTATATGAATCATTTAAAGCATATAGAGAAAGAAGGGCACAATCAAGGCAAGTCTTTTTTGATGAAAAAAAACAGCATAAATTTTTAAAAGCATTAGAAAATCTAGGTTTAAAATCTGCTCATGAAGAAGATGCCAAAAGAGAAAATGCAAACATTGATGGTGATACAGCAATGGGAACAATGTTACAATATGGTAGTACAGTTTCAAAAGAATTTGCAAAATCATATTTAATGAAAAGAAAATTTGCAGAAGCACATGATAGTGGAGATATACATATTCATGATATGGATTTTTTACCAATGGGTACAACAACTTGTTGCCAAATAGACCTAAATAAATTATATGAAGATGGTTTCTCAACAGGACATGGTTTTTTAAGAGAACCAAATGATATAATGTCTTATTCTGCACTTGCTGCAATTGCAATTCAATCTAATCAAAATGATCAACATGGAGGGCAAAGTATACCAGCATTTGATTATTACATGGCACCAGGAGTATTAAAAACATTTAAAAAA
>CALXUH010000023.1 GCA_944391645.1 uncultured Clostridia bacterium
TCTAGAGGGAGCGTAATACCTTTGTTTTGTGAACAAATTAAAGAAGGACTACCCCTTACAGTTACAAATGGAAATATGACGAGATTTATGATGACTTTAGAAGATGCTGTAGATTTAGTTTTATATACCTTTGGGCATGGAAATCAAGGAGACTTATTTGTTCAAAAAGCCCCAGCCGCAACAATAGATACTTTGGCACAAGCTGTAAAAGAATTAAAAAACAGTGATGTGCCTATAAAATATATAGGAACTAGACATGGAGAAAAAGCCTATGAAGTACTAGTTACAAAAGAAGAAATGCTTACAGCCGAAGACATGGGAGATTATTATAGAATCAAATCAGATAATAGAGACTTAAATTATCAAAAATATGAGTTAAAAGGAAATGAAAAATTTTCAATTATTCAAGAATATAATTCAGATAACACAACAAGATTAGACGTTGAAGGAATGAAAAAATTATTATTAAAATTAGATTTGTTCAAATAAAGGGGGGTAAAATGAAAATATTAATAACTGGTAGCAGAGGTTTTATAGGGAAAAATTTTATATCGCATGTTAAAGAAATGGAAAATATTGAAATTATAACATTTGATCACGAAGATAATTTAGAAAAAATTGAAACTAATATAAAAGAGGTAGATTATATATTTCATTTTGCCGGAGTAAATAGGCCAAAAGATATACAAGAATTTTATGATGGAAATCAACATTTGACAGAGGAAATAATAGATATTTTGGTATCAAAAAAATTGTCCATACCAATAATTATGACCTCGAGCATACAAGCTGATTTAAATAATGATTATGGAAAAAGTAAAAAAGGCGCTGAAATTGCAATACGAAAATATAATAATGGTTCAAGAATATATAGACTACATAATGTGTTTGGAAAATGGTGTAAACCGAATTACAATTCGGTAGTAGCGACTTTTTGTAACAATATTGCTTGTGGTAAAGAAATTGAAATAAGTGATAGAAGTAAAGAAATAGAGTTAATTTATATTGATGATATTTGTAAAGAATTTAAAAATATTTTATTAGGTAAATCATTAACACAACAAACGGAATACTATTACATAAGTCCACGTTATAAAATAACTTTGGGACAATTAGCTGATAAAATATATGAGTTTAAAAAAAGCGCTGAAAGCATTTATGTTCCCAACACTAATTCAGAAGAATTTACTAAAAAACTTTATTCTACATTTATTAGTTATTTGCCAAATGAAAACTTGAAAATACCATTAAAAATTAATAATGATGAGAGAGGATCATTTACAGAACTTGTCAAAAATAATGAAAGTGGACAAGTTTCAGTTTCGGTCTCAAAACCTGGAGTAATTAGAGGAAACCACTATCATCACACAAAAATGGAACGATTTATTGTCATTAAAGGAGAAGCAAAAATTACGTTTCAAAATATAACTACTGATGAAACCTTTTCTATTTACGTAAGCGATAAGAAATTAGAAGTTGTAAATATACCAGTTGGATATTCACATTCTATAGAAAACACTGGACAAGAAGAAATGATATTAATTATTTGGTGTAATGAAATTTATGATGAAACTAAACCAGATACATATTATAAAGAAATACTAAAATAAGATAGGAGTAGAAAAATGAAAAAATTAAAAGTAATGGTTATTGTCGGAACAAGACCAGAAATTATAAGATTATCAAGTACAATAAAGGCTATAAATAAATATTTTGAACTAGTATTGGTTCACACAGGGCAAAATTATGATTACACACTAAACGAAATCTTCTTTAAAGAATTTGGTTTGAAAGAGCCTGATTATTATTTAAATTCACCTGGAAAAAATTTGGGTGAAACTGTTGGAAATATTATAGCAAAAAGCTATGAGGTCATATATGAAGTAAAACCAGATGCACTATTAATATTGGGGGACACTAATAGCTGTTTGTCAGCATATTCAGCAAAACGACTAAAAGTTCCAATTTTTCATATGGAAGCAGGGAATAGATGTTTTGATTTTAACGTGCCAGAAGAAATTAATAGAAGAATTGTAGATCATGTGAGTGATGTTAATTTAGCTTATACTGAAAATGCCAGAAGATATCTAATTAACGAGGGCATAAAAAACGATTTTTTATATGTTACAGGTTCTCCTATGGCAGAAGTTTTAGAGGAAAATATGGATAAAATAAATAACTCTGATATACTTGAAAAGTTAAATTTAAAAGAAAATGATTATTTTGTAGTTAGTGCCCATAGAGAAGAAAATATAAATAATGAACAAAAATTTATGCAATTGGTAGAAAGCCTTAACGAAGTATCAAAGAAATATAATAAAAAGATAATATTTTCTACTCATCCTAGAACTAGAAATCAAATTAAAGCAAAAAATATCAAATTTGAAGAGAATATAATAAATATTGAACCTTTAGGTTTCTTTGATTATGTTAAACTCCAAAAACACGCATACTGTGTGTTGTCAGATAGTGGAACTATACCTGAAGAATCAGCAATTTTAAATTTTCCAGGAGTTTCTTTGAGAACAAGTACTGAAAGACCTGAGGCATTAGATGCAGGAAGTATTGTGTTGGGAGGAATAAATAAAAGAGATATTATAAATTCAATTGAATTAGCAGTTAAATCATATTGTAAAGACAAAACAAATAATGTTAGAGACTATAGGGATACAAATGTATCAGAAAAAGTCGTTAAAATTATACAAAGTTATTATAACATAATAAATGAAAGAACGTGGAGAAAATGAAAATTTCTTATATACCTTATGATGGAAATGAATTAAATGATATATGTTTTAAAAATTGTACAGAAAATAATTGGAAGATCTTATTAAAAAAAAAATTAGAACAAGAAGGTCATGAAATACATACATATGATATTATTCCAATTGAAGAAGCAGATATGATTTTATCATTTGACAATATATATTTTCAAAATTTTAGATTTTTTAAAAAAATATATAAATTAAATAAACTAGGATGTACAACTCACATAGATTATGAGCCTCCTTCAGCAAATTGCAGAATTCATAATGTTAAAGGCTTAAAAAAATTATCACATTTATTTAAATCACTAATAACATATAATGATGATGCAGTTAACAATAAAAATATTATAAAAGGCTGCATAGGTGATTACTATGATAGTGGATTTAATTATAAAAATGATTTTAGCAAAAGAAAGTTAGTTGCCATGATTGCAAATAACAGAAGTGGCCTTATGCTGTTTGGTTCATATCCTGGGGAGTTATATTCAAAAAGAGCAGAAGCAGTAAATTTTTTTCAAGAAAAATGTCCTAATGATTTTGATTTATATGGAAATTATTGGGAAGAAAAATTAAAAAAATGTTACAGATATCCGGTTGATAGAAAAGATAAATTAAGCATTATATCAAAATATAGGTTTTTAATAAGTTATGATAGTCTTAGTAATCAAAATGGTTACATTTCTGAAAAAATATTTGATTGTTTTAAAGCAAAAACAGTGCCAATATATTGGGGTGCTGAGAATGTAACAGAATACATTCCTAAGAATTGTTTTATAGATAAAAGAGATTTTGATTCATATGAAGATTTATATAATTTTATATTAAACATAACTGAAAAACAATATTACAAATATATAAAAAATATAGAAAAATATTTAAAATCAGATAAATATTTAAATCTTTTTTCTAGTGAGGCAAGTGCTAACATTATATATAAAGAATTAATGAAACCTAAAAGGCATATTAACAAACTAATAGCAAGCTATATAATAAACAAATTCGATTTACAACGTAAGAAAGATATTAGATATAATTACTCAATAAATTATTATGATACTAGTTTTCCAAACTATGTAAACTTGTATGAATATGAAGAAATAAAAAAATCTAAAACGCTTGATTATTTTTTTAAATTTAAAATAAATATATGTAAAAATTATAAAATTGATTATTTATTTTATAGAATAAATAATGAGTATAAAAAAATAAACATTAAAACTGAAGAACTCACTAATATATTTAATGCATATAAATTATATTTTTCTATTAAATTATCTGATATAATATTGAATGAAAAAATAGAGTTATTTATTTTGAACAAAGATAAAAATCAATATGTACCATTGGATATTAACGTTGAAGCAGATTGTACAGGATTTAAAAAAAGTTATAATTTAATATTTAAAAAAAATAAAATTATAATTTTAAAAAGTACTAAAATTAGAAGAAAGTTAAGAAATTATAAAGTTATAAGAATCATATATAGGATTATTAAATTACCATATATATTTTTAAAACAATTTATCGAAACATATAGGCAGGTGAAAAAAGATGGCTAAAAAGATTTGCTATGTTCCTTGGTTAGGTACTGAAAAAAATAATAAAATATTCAAAAATGATATAGGTAGCTGGGAGTATATACTTAAACAAAAATTAGAAAAACAAGGAATTAAAATATATACAGATGATTTAATTAAGATAGAGGATTCTGACGGATGTATTTTTTTTGATAACCTTTTTTATAAAAATCTTACTAATATTGAAAAGTTATATAAAAGTCATTTATTAGAAAAAAGTGTTTATATAGATTATGAACCCCCTACAGGGCACTGTAAAAATCATGATAAAAAAGGAATGAAAGCATTATCAAATATTTTTAATAAAATAATAACTTTTAATGATGATATTGTTGATAATAAAAAATTTATTAAAGGAAATATTGCAAATTATTATTCAAAGGAATTACAATACAAAGGAAATTTTAAATCACGAAAATTACTTACAATGATTACGAATAATACTACTACAGAACAGATTTGTGGTGTACTAAATTTTTGTAATCAAACAGATTATTATAATATAAGAACAGTTAAATCGCATCCTAAATCTTTATATAATGAAAGAATGAATATAGCCGAGTTTTTTTTTAAAAAATGTCCAGAAGAATTTGATATATATGGCATTAATTGGCCGGATAAATTCACCCCAATACTTAAAGGGTATCTAGACAAAAAAGAAAAATTATACACTTTAAGTCAATATAAATTTGCAATAAGCTATGACTCATATAAAAATCAAAATGGTTATATTTCCGAAAAAATTTTTGATTGTTTTAATGCTAAAACTGTACCAATATATTGGGGAGCTAATAATGTTACAGATTATATACCTAATGATTGCTTTATTGATAAAAGAAGGTTTAAAACATATCAAGAGTTATTTGAATTTATTAAAAATATGACAGAAAAACAATACAATAAATATATTAAAAATATAGAAAAATTCTTAAAATCTGACAAGTATACAAAATTATTTTCAAGTGAAGCAAGCGCTGAAATAATAAGTAAAGCATTATTAGATGTAAGCAATCCTATTGATTATGAAAAAGCAAAAAAAAGTATAGAATATTTTAAAAAAAAGCAAAAAAAAGTTAAAAATAGAGAAAAAATATGTTTTTACATATCCGAAACAAAAAACTATAATGAAATAACCAAACTAGCATTTACTATTAATGATTTTTACCAAAGAAAAAATATTAATTACATTCCATACATTAATGGGAAAAAGGTAAAAAAGATGGATTATCAGATTAATTTTTTGCAAGATAATAATGAATATAAATTTAAAATTAATCTGGAAAATTATAAAACTAAAAAAAATAAAATTAAAGTTAAAATTGTAGAAAATAATTCAAGTAAATGGCTAGTATTAGATGATCTAAAAGCCAAATATAATAAAGATTATTTTTTAATAAAAAAACATGACTTTAAAACTTTATATTTTTATAGCAATTTAAATAAGTCGGAAAAATTACTTTATTTTATAGTTCATAATAAAAAAATGTTATTAAGAAAAATAAAGACAAAGATTAATATAATTATAAAAACAATCAAAGTAGTGAGGCATATTTATTGGCAAGATATAAAAGATGTATTTAAGTAAAAGGAGTTAAAAATGAATAAAAGTCCAAAAGTTTCAGTAATAATACCAGTATATAATGGAGAAAACTATGTTCAGGAAGCGATAGAAAGTGCACTATCACAAACATATAAAAATATAGAAATTATTGTTGTGAATGATGGCTCAAAGGATAAAACAGAAGCAATTTGTCAAAAATATAAAGGAAAAATAAAATATTTTAAAAAAGAAAATGGTGGTGTTTCAACAGCATTAAATTTAGCACTTGAAAAAATGACTGGTGAGTATTTCTCTTGGTTAAGTCATGATGATTTGTATTATCCAAATAAGATAGAAGAGGAAATCAAAGAAATAGAAGAAAATACTATAGTTTTAAGTGACTATGATCTTATAAATGAAAACGGTAGAGTATTTAATTCAATTATTTTACCTCATTATTTAATGAAAAGAAATAATCAATTTGCACTTTTAAATGGATTAATAAATGGAATAACTTTATTAATTCCTAAGAAAGCATTTGACGAATGTGGAAAATTTGATGAAAATTTAAAGTGCACACAAGACTATGAAATGTGGTTTAGAATGATGTTAAAAGGTTACAAGTTTAAACATATACCAAAAATTTTGGCAAGTTCGAGACAACACTCAAATCAAACAACAAACACAAGTCCAAAAATGTTGAGTGAAGGTAATGAATTATGGATCAATATGATGACACAATTGCCAAATAAAATGAAAAAAGAATTGTATCAAACTGAATATAATTTTTATAAAGAAATGTATAATTTTCTAAAAAACACGCCATACGAAGATGCCGAAATGTATGCATTAGAAAAACAAAATGAATTATACAAAAAATTAGATTTAACGGATATAAAAGTATCTGTAATAATGCCTTTTTACGATGAAAGTCAAAAAATCTTGAAACGTGCAGTTAATTCGGTTAAAAATCAAACACACAAAAATATAGAATTCATTGTTATAAATGACAATAAAGATTTTTATAAGAATGGTGATATAGATTTTATTAAAAACGATAAAAACATAATCTACTTAGAAAACAATAAAAATTTAGGCGTATCGGCTTCAAGAAATAGTGGAATAAAAACAGCTAGTGGAGAATATATAGCATTTTTGGATGCAGACGATGAATTTTTAAAAGATAAAATAGAAACTCAATTAAACGAATTAGTTTTATGTGGTGGATCATTTTCCCACACTTCATATAAAAGAATTAATGAAACTGAAAATGTTATAAACTCTGGATTACAAAGTGGAAACATATTGGACGAATGCATTTATCATTGCGAAATAGCAACTCCAACAGTTATGATTAAGTCAAAAATACTAAATGAAGTTTTATTTGATGAAAATTTAAAGATTGGCGAGGATACATGTTTGTGGATTGAATTATTAATAAAATACTCGATTATAGGCATCAATATTCCATTGACTAATGTATATGTTGATAAGAATTCAGCAGCATATAATAATGAAAAACAAATTGAAGGATTAAAAAACATACTAAAATATGTTTTAAATAATGAAAATCTAAAAAATTTTGACAAATCCATAGCTTTAGCCGCTCAAAATTATTCAAACATGGTATTAAAAACTGCAACTTACAATGAATACTTAGAAATAATAAACAGTAAATCATGGAAAATAACAGCCCCTTTAAGATTAGCGAGTAAAAGTATAAAAACAATCAAAGATAGTGGACTCAAGTCATTTTTCATCAAAACTAAAAAATATTTAAAAGAAAAAGGCAAAAAATGAAAACAATAACTATTTTATGTGAACACTTAGATTTTGGTGGAATTGAAAGATATATATCATTATTATGTAATATGCTTGAAAATAATTTTAAAATTTCTTTACTAGT
>CALXUH010000024.1 GCA_944391645.1 uncultured Clostridia bacterium
CATTGTATTTTTTAGCATTTTTTTTAGCTTTTTTAGCAATTTTTCACTTTTTTCAAAATTTGTCAAATCCTTTTGTATCAAGGGTTACAAGTGTTCTTTCAAAATCATAGCAACCACGCATTCGACATGGCTAGTAAAAGGAAACATATCAACTGGTTGTACCTCTTTTATTTTATATTTTTCTTGTAATTTTACTAAATCTCTTGCAAGCGTTGCCGGGTTACAGCTTATATAAACAATTTTTTTCGGATTTATTTTAAGTAATGTTTCTATTGCTGTATTATCGCATCCTTTTCTTGGTGGATCAATAAACACAACATCTGGTTTTATACTATTGTTTTGTATAAGTTTAGGAAGTTCTTCTTCAACATTTCCAACTATAAATTTAGCATTATTTATATTATTTATTTTTGAATTTTCTATTGCATCTTCTATTGCCTGTGGAACAGTTTCTATTCCATATAAATATTTTGAATATTTTAATGCACATATTCCTATTGTTCCAATACCACAATATAAATCAAATATTATCTCTTTCCCTGTTAGTTCTGCCATTTTAATAGCAATTGTATATAGCTTTTCTGTTTGTATTGGATTTACTTGATAAAATGACATTGGAGATATTTTAAATTTATTACCTAATAAGTAATCTGTTATATATCCATTTCCATAAAGTATTTCATTTTCTTGTCCCAAAATTACATTTGTAGATTCTGTGTTTATATTTTTTACTACTGTTTTTATTTCTTTATATTTATTAGTTATAAATTCAACTAATTCTTGTTCCTTGGTTATCTTGCTTTTATTTGTAACTAAAACTAGCATAACCTCATTTGTTTTTATACCAATTCTTAAGTAAATATGTCTTATTTCTCCTGTACCATTTGCTTCATTATACAGTGGAATATTATTTTCTACAATAAATTTAAAAACATCTTTAGCAATTAATTGTGTTAATGGATTTTGTATATTGCAATACTTATTAGATATAATATTGTGAGAACGTTTTGCAAACACTCCCATTACAGGTTCATCCTTATATATTCCAACTGGATATTGTAATTTATTTCTATAATTATATGGTTTTTCCATACCTATACATTTTTTTACTTCTATATTATCGATTCCCATTTTATTTAAACTATTTTCAACTATAGATTTTTTTAAATTTAATGTTTCTTTATAATTTATATGTCTTAAATTGCATCCTCCGCATTTCCCATAAACTAAACAGTCTGGTTCATTTCTATTTGCTGATTTTTCTATTACTTCTATTGCTTTTGCATAACACTGATTTTTCAAGACTTTTAATATTTTTACTTTAACTTTTTCTCCCTTTAAAACATTATCTATAAATATTGTCATTCCATCTATTTTAGCAATTCCTTCTCCTTGGTATCCATTATCTACAATTTTTACAATATATTCATCATTTTTTTTAATCATACAATCACCACGAAAATTATATTTTAGTTTCTTTTTAAAATCAATATTTTTATATTTAATATAAAAATTTTACAATACTACTTCTATTATATCTCCATCATGTAAATTAAACTTTTCTCTAAAATTTACATCAGATACAATTTCTATTATATTAGATTTATGTGCAGTTTTTTCTGATCTTATTATAAAAGCCTCTTGTCCTAAAACTATACACTCTTGTACTTTTACCTCTTGTGTTCCACCATATTCTTCTTGTTGTATTACCCAATAATTTTTTAGTTCATATGAATTTTCTAACTCTATATTTAGTGTCCCATGAAATAACTTTTTTCCTGTTTTTTTATAAAAAACTTTTTCTACTTTTTTTATCCAAAAATTAGCATTTCCTAATCCACTTTTTATTTTACCCTCTAATATCATTTATGTTTCCTCCATTAATGATTATTTTAATACTTTTTTTATAATTTGTCTATAATGCTTTATGTAAAATAATTTATAAGTTTTTCTAATACAATTTGCAATTATATTAAAATATGATATAATCTTAATACTTTCTTGTACGGAAAGAATTTATTATTAAGGAGGTTTTTTTGTGGAACGGCCAAACAATCCAATAGTACAACATAAAAAGTCTTGGAACGAATTAACCGATGACGAGCAACAAAAGATTCGTGAGAAGTGGAAACATACTCTTCCAAAAGAATTTGATGTTTTCTGTATTGGAGATATGGTGTGTAATTCTACTCTCGATGTACCTGGAAATTTGTACGTTAGTGGAACTCTATTTTCTTGTGATATAAACGTTCATGGCAACATGTTTGTTGACGATAATCTTTACTGCTACAATATTATGGTATGTGGTAATTTTACCAATTTGGGTGATATTTACTGTTATGACATTACAGTTGATGGTAACCTTTCTGCTTCTGGCACAATTAACTGTGATGCTGATTCTCAGGAAATTCATATTGGTGGTGATTTCTTTGTTGATGGAAATGTTGTTTGCGAGTCCAAATATCACAAGACCAGTGTTAGTGGGAATATGTTTGTCTACGGCAATCTTAAATGCTGTGATATTAGTGTTCATGGAAGTTTTTCGGTCACAGGATATATTAACTGCCATTGTGCAAAAATATATAATTCATTTTGTTGTGGACCATGGTTTTTGGAAGTATAAGCAATTAAATTCTCAAACAAGGACAGGATATATTTATTCTGTCTTTGTTTTTTATCTTGATTTATGTATTTTTTGTCGTTTTTTATTGCAATTCTTTGATTTTTGTTTTAAAATATATTAAATGTGTATTATGGAGGTACATTTATGGAACTTAACCCAATTATTATAGGTATTGCAGGTGGTACTGGTTCTGGTAAGAGCACACTTGCAGAAAATATAGAAAAGGAGTTTAAGCATAACATAACTATGCTTTCTCATGATTATTATTATAAAAGTAATGATAATCTACCTTTTGAAGAAAGAAAAAAATTAAACTATGATCACCCAGATGCTTTTGAAACTAATTTACTTATTGAACATTTAACAAAACTAAAAAATGGTGAAACAATTAAAAGACCAAGTTATTCTTTTGTTGAACATTTAAGAGAGAAAGAAACATATGAAGTTGTTCCTAAGAAAGTAATTATTGTAGAGGGCATTCTACTGTTTGAAAATAAAATTCTTAGAGATATGATGGATATTAAAATATTTGTAGATGCTGATGCTGATATTCGCTTTATAAGAAGGCTTTTAAGAGATGTACAAGAAAGAGGTCGTACTTTAGAATCTGTTATTGAACAATATTGTACAACAGTTAAACCAATGCATGAGCAATTTGTTGAACCAAGTAAAAAATATGCAGACATAATTGTTCCTGAGGGTGGATATAATTTAGTTGCTTTAAATATGATTGTAGAAAAAATTAGGAGCATAATACAAATGAGAGAAGATTAATATATTAAATTTTTAAAAAGGGACTAATTAATATTAGTCCCTTTTTCATACTATTCTAACTCAAATGCTCCTGTATATAATTCATAATATCTTCCTTTTTGTGCTATTAAATCGTCATGTTCTCCTCTTTCTATAATTCTTCCATGTTCTAGAACCATTATAGCTTTTGCGTTTTGTATTGTAGATAATCTATGTGCTATTACAAATACAGTTCTTCCTTCCATTAATTTATCCATACCATCTTGAACTAATTTTTCTGTACGTGTATCTATACTTGATGTTGCTTCATCCAATATCATTACAGGTGGGTCAGATATTGCAGCTCTTGCTATTGCTAATAACTGTCTTTGACCCTGAGATAAGTTTGATCCATTAGCTAAAACTTCTGTGTCATACCCATTTGGAAGTCTCATTATAAATTCATGTGCATTTGCAAGTTTTGCAGATTCTACAACTTCTTAATCAGTTGCATCTAATTTTCCGTATTTTATATTATCTTTTATTGTTCCTGTAAATAAGTTTGTATCTTGAAGAACCATTCCTAAAGAACGTCTTAAGTCATCCTTTTTTATTTTATTAATATTTATACCGTCATATTATATTTTTCCATCTTCTATATCATAAAATCTGTTAATTAAATTAGTAATAGTTGTTTTACCAGCACCAGTTGCTCCAACAAATGCTATTTTTTGGCCTGGTTTTGCATATAAAGACACATCGTGTAAAACTATTTTATCTGGTTCATAACCAAAGTCTACATTAAAAAATTCAACATGACCTTTTAATTCTTCATATGTTAATGTTCCATCTTTATGTGGATGTTTCCATGCCCATATACCTGTACGTTCAGGAACCTCTGTTAAAACATTATTTATATATTTTGCATTTACTAATGTTACATATCCTTCGTCTTTCTCAGGCTCTTCATCTATTAATTTAAAAATTCTTTCTGCTCCTGCTATTGCCATTATAATTGAATTTAATTGTTGAGACACTTGTGATATAGGCATTGTAAAGCTTTTGCTTAACTGTAAAAATGATGCAATTACTCCTATTGTTACTCCTCCTATACCTTTTACCGCTAATGCTCCACCTATCATTGCAACTAAAACATATTGTAATTGTCCTAAATTTCCCATTATAGGCATTAAAATATTGGCAAATATATTTGCATTAGTTGAAACATCACATAACTCATCATTTATTTTATCAAAATCTATTTCTGCTTCTTCTTCATGGCAAAATACCTTTACAACTTTTTGACCATTTATCATTTCCTCAATATATCCATTTTCTTTAGCAATAGATGATTGCTGTTTAATAAAATATCCTGATGCATTTCCTCCAACTTTAGCTACTATAAATAACATAAGAATAACAACTGCAACTACTAATACAGTCATATAAATATTTAAATACACCATTGCGCAAAAAACCGCAACAATTGTAATTATTGAAGATATAACATTAGGTAAACTCTGAGATATCATTTGTCGTAATGTATCTGTATCATTTGTATAATAGCTCATAATTTCTCCATGTGTATGTGTATCAAAATATTTTATTGGTAAATGCTGCATCTTTTCAAACATTTCATTTCTTATCTTTTTTAATACACCTTGGGAAATTTTTATCATTTTTCTATTATACACAAAATTTGTAATTATTCCTATTACATATATAATTGCCATTACACCTATTATCTTTAATAATCCTGTAAAAACTGGATTTTCTACTTGTGATAATGGTGTTATATAATCATCAATTAGAATTTCTATAAATACTGAACCTGCAACTCCAGCAACTGAGCTTATTATTATACATATAACTACAAATATTAATGTTTTTTTGTAATCTACAGTTATATATTTTAATAATCTTTTTAATGTATCTTTATTTACTTTTTGTTTTGTAAATGCTACGTTTCTATTACCTTTTGGTGTTATCATATTATTCATCATCTCCTTTTCTTTGAGATGTATATACTTCTCTATATATTTCGTTTGTTTTCATTAATTCTTCATGTGTACCAATTCCATCGATTTCTCCATTATTTAAAACAATTATTTTATCTGCTTCCATTACAGAATCTATTCTTTGTGCAATTATGATTTTGGTTATATTTGGAATTTCTTCCTTAAAAGCTTTTCTTATTAATTTATCTGTTTTAGTATCAACTGCACTAGTTGAATCATCTAAAATTAATATTTTAGGATTTTTAAGTAATGCTCTTGCAATACATAGACGTTGTTTTTGTCCTCCAGATACATTTGTTCCACCTTGTTCTATGTATGTATCATATTTTTTTGGAAATTCATTGATAAATCCATCAGCTTGGGCTAGTTTACATGCTCTAACCATTTCTTCATCTGTAGCATTTTTATTACCCCAACGCAAATTGTCTTTTATAGTTCCAGAGAATAATACATTTTTTTGTAGGACTATTGCTACTTCATTTCTTAATGTCTCTATATCATAATTTTTTACATCTACTCCACCAACTTTTACTGTTCCTGTTGTTGTATCATATAATCTTGGTATTAATTGAATTAGAGTTGTTTTAGAGCTACCTGTTCCACCAATGATTCCTATTGTTTCTCCTGATTTTATTTTTAAATTAATATTTTTTAAACAAAGTTTATTTTTATCTCTTACATAACTAAAGTTTACATTTTTAAACTCAATTGACCCGTCTTTTACTT
>CALXUH010000025.1 GCA_944391645.1 uncultured Clostridia bacterium
CTTGTGCAATCTCAGAAAATAAGAGCAAATAAAAATAACATTACTTATACAGAGGTATTAAAACTATTAAAAAATGGCAAAAACAAAGTAGACAAATTTACAGGAAAGCTGAATAAACAAGTGTTTATAGTTATTTTAGAGATAATATGAATATTGATTTTGAAGATTTTGTTTAGTAATTGTAACTAAACAAAATGGAGATCTAATCTCAGCTCTCCATATAAATAATATTTTTTTGAAAATACATAATATTAAGTAATATCAATGATTCTAGGCATAAATCAGTACATTGTTTTTGGGTAGCTGAATATAGCTCCCCAAAAAATATTTCCTCAAAATTTGGGGAGCTAACTGTAAGCAGTTGTGAAAAAGGCTGAGAAAGGCTAACAAAGGCTAATAGAGTAAAATAGCATATTACAGCCTTTTACAGACACTCTCAAATACGGTAAAAAAAACACTAAAATTCATATAAAATAAAAGACTTGAAATTCAGTAATTTCAAGCCTTTCAAGAACATTTTTCTTTTGGTCGGGGTGACACGGATCGAACGTGCGACCTCATGGTCCCAAACCACGCGCTCTACCAACTGAGCCACACCCCGAAAAATAACACTTCAATATAATAACACATATTTAAGTGGAATTCAAGAGTTTGGTAAAAAAAAATAAAAATTATTGTATATGTGTCAATGATGTAAAATATAAATGATATATATAACTTCTATTATTATATTCTTAGTGGTTGAATAATACTATATTTAATGATAAAATAAATAAATAATTCCTTTATTGGAGTGATTATATGAATAAAAAATTAAAAATAATAATAGAGAACTGTCCACAAAATCATAAATGTCCAGCTGTTAATGTTTGCCCAGTAGGTGCATTATCTCAAGAAGGATTTAGTGCTCCAAAAATAGATTATGGTAAATGTATAAAATGTGGTAAATGTTCTAATTTTTGCCCTAAAAAAGCATTGATGTTAGAAAGTATATAAATAAGGTGAAATAACTAATGGATAGATTAGAGAGATTTGAAAAAGCACTTACAGATATATTAAATGAATATGACAAATTAGGACAGGAACTAGAAAATTTACGAAATGATGGAAAAGCAAAAACAGTAAAGTTTAGGGAAATATTAGGCAAAAAAATAGTTTATAGTATGATTATTACTATTTTTAAGAGATATGATTTAATAGAAAAATAATATTAGGAGAAATTATATGTATTATACATATATGGTAAGATGCTCAGATAATTCTATATACACAGGTATGACTAATAATTTAGAAAAAAGAGTAAATGAACATTTGTCTCAAAATGGAGCAAAATATACTAGATCACATAAAGTGATTAGTTTAGAAACTGCTTGGAGAAGTAAATCAAAATCGTTAGCATGTATATTGGAATATCAAATTAAACACCTTACGAAAGAAAAAAAAGAAAAATTAGTAAATGGTGAAAAAATATCCACATATTTATCGGGAAAGGTAGATTGTAGAAGATATAAAAGAATATCAATTTAAATTTACAATTGTGAATAATATATTTTTATTAGATGAGTAATTTAAAGCATGTAAAATAAATTTTTTTTATTAATTTTATTTAGTATACTTCATTTTAAGGAATAATTTTTTAGTGTTATAGTTAATGTTGAGTTATTTAATTTAAAATATTTAAAAGATATAATACTAATACATAAAATTAAAAATAATGCAAACAATATATTGTATTTTATTCATGAGAGTATAATTTATTATAACACTGCTATTATATAATTTAGGAAAAGTAAAAGTTTTTTATAAAAATTAATTGATAATTTAATGTAGCTAAAAAGAAAAATCTCTTAAATACATGACATTTAAAGGGAAAAAACAAGTATTTGAATAAAATTAATTTAATTAGTTAATTTGGTGCAGCCAAAGGGACTTGAACCCCCAACCTCTTGGTTCGTAGCCAAGTGCTCTATCCAATTAAGCTATGGCTGCATATAAGATATAGGCAGATAGATATAAAATATTAAAGTTATGATACTTTCTTATTAAAGCATTTAATTTATTGTAAAAATATTAATAACTAAATCACTGTATATTATAGCTTTTTTTAAAATAATAATCAAGTAATTTGAAAAATATTTATGTTATTGGCATAAATTTGAAAAATGAAAATATAATATAAAATAGAATAAAATTTATACCAAAGGGTTGACAAAGATAATTTAAAAGTGTATACTACATAAGTGGTAAATATCGCGGGGTGGAGCAGTTGGCAGCTCGTCGGGCTCATAACCCGAAGGTCGTAAGTTCGAGTCTTACCCCCGCAACCAGTAATCAATCGCTAGAACTATAAAGGTTTTGGCGATTTTTTATTTTTGCTAAAATCTCCAATTTTTGGTGCTTTTTACTCAAATGGGGAGATTTTGGGGAGAAATCAAACTTTTTATAACCTTCAAATACTATATATTTCAGTAAAAATCATCATTTTGCTTTTTATCATTTTTTTAATTTTTTGGTGCTAACAATAAATTTTGTAGCACATTTCCTGCAACTTTATTGTGTGATATTACAGGATGCACATAAAAGTTTAAAGTAGTTGTAATTTGTGCATGTCCTAATCTTGCTGCTACAACCGCAATATCTATATTTTGAGATATTAAAAGCGTAGCATTTGTGTGTCTTAATCCGTGAAAGTTGATTACGGGAAGACCGATGTTTCCTACAAATTTTACAAACCATTTACTAATTGTATCTGGGTGCATTGGTTTGCCATCAGCTTGGACAAATAACCTATTAGAATTTACCCATAATTCGCCGTATAACGATTTTTGTTCTTCATACCACAATTTTTATTCTTCTAGCAATGAAATTACAAATGTGGGTATTGCTACTTCTCTAACAGAGCTTTCTGTTTTAGGATCTTTAGTAAATACTCCTTTTTCAGATAAATATTGACGTGCTTTGTTAATACTAATAATTCCATTTCTAAAATCAATATCATTCCATTCTAATCCCATAAGTTCTCCAAGTCTTACTCCAGTAAATATTGTTATTATAATAGCTACTTTGTATTTGATATTATCTGCATTTAATTGTTCTAAATTTTCTAATAAAAATTTACATTGCTCATCATCATAATATTTTCTTTTAGGCTTTCTTGTTTTAGGTGGTTGAACTCTTTCTGCAGGATTATTTACAATTAGTTGCCAGTAAACAGCTTTATGAAGCATTGCTCGAAGTAGTCTGTGATGTTCTAGAATAGTTTTTTTAGATAGTGGTTTCGTTAATCTTTCACCTTTGTTATTTTTAAGTCTTCTAATTTGTGTGTCATTTTCTAGCATATC
>CALXUH010000026.1 GCA_944391645.1 uncultured Clostridia bacterium
ACATAATATTCTTGTATTGGGAAGCCATCTTCTCCTATTTTATCACTATCTTTCATTGTTATAAAAATAGGTATAACAGGTACATTGTTTTTAACTGCAAGTTTAAAAGTACCTGGTTTTAATGGCTTTGGTTTTTTATAATTCCACCACAAGCTTTGCTCTGGATACATTAAAATAAAATCTCCCTTATTTAAAATTGTATTAACAGCCATTAGGAATTTACTCATTGTACTTTGTAAAGAACTTAATGGTAGTGTATCGCAATTTCTAAATAAGAATCCATATAGTCCTGGGAAATTAGTATAATTTCCTTCTCTTATAACTTTATATAATTTTTTCTTTTTCCTTTGAACTGAATTCAAAAAGACTTGTTCAACTGCAAAACAATCAAATGGATTAAAATGATTACATGTTATCATTGCCCCTGTTGTAACTTTGTTTAAATTTTCTATCCCCTTGATATCTTTTATTATTAGTTTTTGCTCTTTTATTATATTTTTTAAATACATTAAGCCAAAAGAATTTGCAATTTTATTTTTAATTTTACTACTACTTTTTTTATGTAAGTAATCAACATTATCTGGTGTTAATGGTATTGTTGGTGGGTCATTTTCTGCATCTACATCAAATTTTCCTTCTTCTTCTAATTTTTCTATCTTTTTTAATATTTCTAATCTTTCTTTTGATTTTTGTATGCTCATTTGATTATATTCAATATTAATTTTTTTTCTATCGTCTCCAACACAGTCCGCCTCTTTTTGGGCTAAATCCATTAATTTAGAACTGTTCGCATCATCTCTAATTTTGTCTTCTTCTGAATAATTGCTACTAAGTTTTTTTATTTTTTCATAAAAGTCGGTCTTTTTTGCATATTCCCAAAAATATTCTTGATACAATACATTGTCGAAAAACCATGGTTTAAAGCCTAAATTAAAATGAATTATTTTTTTATCTTTGTTATCTTCACCCATAATTGGCATTTTATTCCAAGAAGGATCTAGTAATTTAACTCTTCCTTTACATAGTCTATTAAGATAATCTTGATCTTGTGCGACCTCATATTTTACTTTTTCTAGTAAATATAAGAATTTTTCTTGAAAATTATATTTTCTCAACTCTTCTAAATTTAGTATAAGTACACCAGCATTAAAGTAATTATTATAGTCATATACACCGATTACTTTTTCTACATATTCTTGAAATACTTCTACTGTTTGAACTGCTCCATCTGAAACTCCAGCTACTAAATTGTTACCTATATCAATATTATATAATTTTGCAATATCTGTTAATACAATCGTATCACAATCTAGATATATTGCTTTATTATATTGTGAATATAAATTTGGTATAAAAAGCCTAAAATATGTTGTATTAGAGAAATAATTTCGTGTATATAGTTTATTTTTTATATGTTCTAAATAATTATTTATATTTATAAATTCTATATGAACATTATGTCTTTCATATTTTTGTATTTTTTTCATGTTTTCTTTGGATAAATTTATATACATTATTTTCAATTCATATTTGTTGTTTTCTGTTAGATTATCTATGATAGACTGTATTGTCACTACTAGAAATGGTACATACTCATTATCAACTGCAAAAAATATTGGTATTTCATTTAAGTAGTCTTTCATTTATTTCATTCCTTTCATTTTCAAATCTCTTTTTTAATTTTAAATATTCATTTAGGTCGTCATCAAAATAGTGGCATTTTAGTACTTTATGAACATTTTCTACATCCCATTGCTTATAATTTTCTGTATGAGGATATGGTAAAAACATAAGCCTTTTACTAAAATGGCAAACTATTGTGTCTTTTTTATTAAATTTTGACTGTTCATTATATATTCTCGGTAATAATTTCTTTCTGGTTGTAGACCAAAAAATTGCGTCCTGATCTGCAAATAGCATTTTTTTTGTTTTTATTAAATGCCTTGCTTTTTCCAAAAGTTTTGTTTCTTTTATTTTATTCATATTAAGTAAAAGCATTCCAGCATTTATATAATCTGGTCTAATAAGCCAACAACCATATTTCTCTTTTACAGCTGCATATTCGTAGTCTGAAATATCAATATTATACAATTTTGCAAGGTCTCCACCAACCATTATATCTATATCTAGATACAATAATTTATCTGGAATTTCAGGAATTAAATCTGCTAAAAGTCTTAGTAAAGTATATGGTGTACAATAAGCATTCTCATTAGCACAATTCATAAACTCTTTTTCATATAAATCTGTAACATCAATTTTAGTTACTTGATTTTTTTTATTTTTTGATTTAACCACTTTATTTAAAAATTCTATTTGTTCATCATTTATAGACATATATTCTGGTTTAAGTCTTGTTAAATTCATAGTTAATATAAAACAATTAATTGGTTCTTTAGTTCTATTTGTTATTGATATAGCTTGAGTCAAAGCTCCATCAAAAACTTTTTCATTACCACATAATAATAAATTTATCATATATTCAACCTCTAATATATTTAGTATGGTATATTTTATCCTAAAATTAAAAATAATGCAAGTGATTTAATTGTATTATTTATGTAAACAGATGCTAATATTTCTAAATTAAAAATAAGAAGTACAAAATTTTTTGTACTTCTTGATAATATCTTATATCTACCTTTAGCAATTTAAATATTCATTTAAATTTTTTACTTTATAATTTAATTCTCCAAATTTTTCTGTAGTTATATAACCTGGTTTAGCATTAATAGTATCTGGTATTCTATTTACTATTGTTGCACATGTTAATTCAACTGTTGCTGGCTTATCCACTGTTATAGTAGTGTTTGGTTCTCCTTCTACTGTCCAAACATTTCTATCAAATTCATCAGGTCCATATACTTTTCCAATACATTCTGTTTCAACTATTATACCTTCTTCAGTTTCAGTTGTAACAACTGCACTCATTCCTGTTGCATTGCCAGCTTTTACTGTCATATTTAAAGTAGATGAAAAAATATCTTCTTTATAAGTTTGTGGTATGCATTTTTGAGTTTGCGATTTTATTGTTAATCCTAATTTTGAACATAACCATCCATTTACATTCCACATATATGATGGCATAAATTCTCCTGCATCAATTATTTTTTGTCTTTGTTCTTTAGTTATATTATCTGCTGATGCAATTCTGCTTTCGAATTCTTCTAATGTTAATCCTGCTCCATGTGCTTCAGCTAAAGCAATACCATACTCTTCTACATTATAACTTGAACTTCCTTTTATTTTTGTAATCTTTTGTGTAGAACCTGCAATGCTTGTAACAAGTTGTCCCCAATATATATCTTGGTAACCGCTTCCAGTTATAGTACAGTTATTTTGTTTTGCTAATTCGTCAATTTTTTTTACTAAATTAGGATTTGAATTCATAGGGAAAAAAGCTTCTTCACAAGTAGTTATAGCATTTATTCCCAATTTTGCACACATCATAAGTGGTTCTTCAAGTTCTCCAATTAAACTTCTTGTTGTAACAACACAAATGTCTGGTTTGGTATTTTTTAACATTTCTTCTGCATTTTTAGCATCAGTTACTGTAACTCCCAAATTTTCTCTTTCTAGAATCTCGCCAATGTCTTTTCCAATAATATCAGGATTGATATCAATTGCACCAACTATTTCTACTCCCTTTTCTAACATATATCTCATAGTATATATGCTCATTTTCCCAACACCATATTGTACTGCTTTAATTTTTTTATTCATATTAACCTCCATCCGAGCTATAAATAATGCTCTATAAATATTTCTTTTAATATTATTATTCCAAAATAAATTTATATTCAAAAATTATATAAATTAAAATGCTTCGTCTATAACATTTGCTAAACACTGCATACTTAACAAACATTCCTCTAATGTATTTCCAGTTGCCCCCACTTCTATTATAGAAGCTCCCTTTGCTAAATGTTGATTATATCTTGAATTTCTTACTATCATAGGTCTAAATAATCCTGGATATATATTATTTGCAGTTTCTTGTATTTTTATTGCAGTTTTTAAGTTTTGCTTCCAATTTGGATGTTCTAAACCACCTCCATCTGTACCAATAACAAACATTAATTGAGCTACACTTTCTCCATCTACTTTTATTGTTGGTCCATAAGAAGATCCATCTCCTACTGCATCTCTATGCAAATCTATTACAAGTCCAATATCAGGGTCATTATTTAATACACTTTGTGCAGTAGTATATGATCGATCATATGATCCTGAATATGATGGATAATCATGGCAAGTAGTATTATGTATTACAGTAAATCCTTTTTGTTGTAAGTATTTTGTAAGCTCCTCTCCTACTTTTACCATATTATAATTATTATCTGTTGTTCTATAGTTTCCTGTCATTGTATAATTGTATTTTTCACTGGGTGTATAGCTCTCACATGTATGTGTATGGTATATTAATATTTTATTAGTATTAGTTAAACTTAAGTCACTTGTATTACATATATCATCTGTCAAATCATAATCGCTTTGATTTTTAATTTTTACTGTACCATAGGTTGTATTATAACTTTCTTCTAAATTTCTTTCAGCAACACTTTGTGTTACTACATCCTTTGAAATTATAATTGTATCATCCTTATTTTCTTTTAGCATTTGTTCATTTACAACTGTTTCATTATTTACACTGTTTTTATTGGTCACTGCAATTATTGGACAAAATTCGTCTAATATTTTTACATAATTTGCTTCATATGAATTATCATTACCTACGCAAAAAATACTAGTATATAGTATACTATACTTATCAATAGTTGAAATTTTTTGCACAAATGTTATATTAGCTAATAAAACTTTTATAACTATTATAGTCAAAATTATATAAATAATTAGTTTTATAAATTTTTTTGATATTTTTTTAAAATTAATTACTGCAACATTCATATTTTACCTCTTACTTTCCTTTAATTTTATTCATTGTAAGAGAAAATATGAAATTTTAATACTCCTCTATTATTCAATTTCAATATTTATAACATTAATTTTCATAATCTGCTTTTTGGCTGAATTGTCATGTAATATGATAATATGATTACTTTTAATGTCTTGTTTTATTATATTTTTTCCCCTTAAATCTAGTAATACTTTACTTGAATAGTTCATACCGATTGGCAAAGTTTTATTTCTATTATTAAAATATATTATATTTGTAAAAGCAATTAAATTAGTTCCCTGTTTAATATTTAATTTATATAGATTTATTTCCTCGCATTTTTTAATTAGTTTTTTAGGGTCAATCTCAAAAATTCCTAATTCTTTTTTAGGACATTTTGAACTATATACGGGCAAAGTTACATTTGTATTTATCTTTTTTATAGCTTTTTCTATATTATTTATTATTCTTCTTAAAATACAACTGTATTCTTCATCTGTAGTTTTTTCATTAATTTCAAAAAATTTTTCTGGCTTTCTACTTGTTTCTCTATGTTCTAATAATTTTTCATTTATATCTACTAAACTTTTCTTAAAATTATTAAATTTAGTAGGCTTATCTTTTAAAATTAAATTTATATCTTTTAAGATCGCTGTTGATGTAAATAAAATGCTTTCTTCTTCTTCTTCGTTTAATAAATTTCGTTGGGATATATCCATTTGTTTCCCAAATTCTTCAATATCTTCATTTAAATGGAAAGGTTTTTCTATTTTATTTTTGCTTCCCACTTTAATAATTCCCTCAGTTAGTTGATTCTTCTCATCTTTATTTGTAAATTTCCAAAAATCAAATATACTTTTCTTATGCGAATCTATCTCTTGAATATAAAGTTTTGCATTTTCTATTTTCTTTTTTAATATTTCAATTTTTATTTTTATGTTTTGTATATCTAATCTTGTAGTAGTTGCCATAATGGTCTTTCTTTTTAGCTCTTTACAAATATATATTAAATCTTTTAAACCTTCATAATAAGCATGTTCTTCATTTTTTTCTTCTTGTATAGTTTCACTTTCTTTTTGTATGTTTTCTTCAATAACTTCTTTTTTCTTTTTACTATATTTAAAATAATATTTTAC
>CALXUH010000027.1 GCA_944391645.1 uncultured Clostridia bacterium
TGAGATGCAAAATGCGATAGATTTTGAACAACAATTAGCAGATGGAAAAATATATGCAAATGGAGTATGGTATAATTCCATAGACGAATATTTACAAGGAGAAGACGAGGAAGACACGCCAACAGTAGTACTACCAGAAGGCTGGGAAGAAACAGAAAAGCCAGCCAAATGGGATAGCGACAAAGTAACAGCAATAACAGATGGAGAAAATATAGTGCCATTACCAAATGGATATGAAATAATAGAAGGAGTAGAAGGAGAAACATCAGTAGAAAAAGGTTTAGTAATAAAAGACGGAAAAGGTAACGAATTTGTATGGATACCAGTAACAGAAGACTTAGAGGCTTCTTATTCATCTTCATCAAGTTATAGTGAGCCAACAGCACTAACAGATACAGATTCTAGTTATGGTGGGTATGTCTATGATTCACAGGACATGTTAAATCACCTATATGAAACAAAAGAAGATGGAGAAACCCCATATTATAATTATGCTGAAGATTTTAATTATGCAGATGAATATGCTGATATGGTAGCAAATGTAAATAAATATGATGGTTTTTATATAGGAAGATATGAAACAACAATAGATGACGAAGGAAACATTGGTTCAAAATATAATACAACTGTACTAATAGCAAGTCGCTTTTTAAAAGTTGGAACAAATCCAAATACAAGCGAGCCATATTATTATAGATGGTATGGGTTATATTATGCAACAAAAAATGCAAATGTAGAAGGAAATGGAGAGTATGTGCAAACAGCGATGATATATGGAGTATTGTATGATAAAACAATGGAATATATAAGAGTCCAAAAAACAGCAGGAAATACGACATATGATGTAGATAATTATACTTCTGCATGGCATGAAGGAGATAGTGTAGTAAATTCAGGACAATTAAATCCAGGTACAGAAGGAGATGTAGCATTAAATATATGGGACTTAGAAAGTAATGTAAGAGAATGGACCCAAGAGGCCTACCGGTACCAGGTATCGTACTTGGAGGGGAGGCAGCTACAATTACAGCAGTTCAGCCTCTCGTCGCAGCAACTACCAGACCATCAGCAGCAGCATCAACGGGTCGCGAGCCACACTTTATATAAAATAAACGAAAGTTTATTTTATATAAACGTAGGACTGTGCGCTAATAGCGATGCACTAGATTTTTTAGTGCCACAAGAGGAATGAAAGAAAATAAGAACGAGGAAAAATTTTCGCGAGTTTACACGCGAAAGGGCAAAATTTTCAAATATCGTTTACAAGTGAAACTTGTAAAACGGTAATTTGAAAATTTTGCCCCTTTTTGCATTTATATTATAGGAATTTAAAATTTATTTAAAAAAACATTTCATTTTTTTTATATTCTATGATACAATAATACAAATAAAAAAATGGAGGGAACAAATGGAAGAAATAGATGAACAAAATTTACCAAATCACATTGCAATCATCATGGAGTGAAATAGAAGATGGACAAAAAGTAAAGGTTTATCTACAAAAGAAGGACATAAAGCTGGGGCAAAAAACCTAGAAAACATAGCAAAATTTTGCAATAAAATTGGTATAAAATATTTAACAGTGTATGCTTTTTCAACAGAAAATTGGAAGAGAAGTAAAGCAGAAGTATCTGCATTAATGTTTATATTAAAAGCAAATTTAGATGCAATGCTAAGAAGAATGGATACAGAGAATATAAAAATTAGAGTAATTGGAGAAAAAGAAAATATTCCAGAAGATATAAAACCTAGAATAGATAAATTAGTAGAAAAAACAAAAAACAATACAGGACTTACACTAAATATAGCATTTAATTATGGAGGAAGGGCAGAACTTGTACATGCAACTAAGCAAATCACAGAAAAAGTAAAAAATGGAGAAATGTCTTTGGAAGAAATAAATGAACAAACAATATCACAAAATATATATACAGCAGGACAGCCAGACCCAGATTTAATGATAAGAACAAGTAATGAACTTAGAACAAGTAATTTCTTACCATGGCAACTTACATATACAGAATTTTATTTTCCAGATAAACACTGGCCAGAATTTACAAATGAAGATTTATTAGAAGCAATAAAAATATATCAAGGAAGAAATAGAAGGTTTGGGGGACGCCCAGACGAAAAAAAATAAAGGAGAAAATTATGAAATTACAAAGAGTATTAACAGGAATAATAGGTTTACCAATAGTAGCATTAATATTGATTTTAGGAAATAAATATATAATAGATATATTATTTGGAATTATAGCGCTTATATCAATATATGAATATTTTAATGCAATAAAAAAACAATATAAGCCAGTTAAATGGATACGGATATATTTCAGCAGTACTAATAGCTTTTATACACATAATTCCAACAGAAATTTGGACTAAAGCATTAGTTATGTTTATACCTACGGTTATAGTATTATTATTTATAAGCATTATAACAACATCAATGAAAATTAGGCCCAAAGATATATTTGCAACATTTTTTGGAATATGTTATGTAATAGGATTTTTGGTATTTTTACCATTACTTTATAGCATGCAAAATGGTAAAATTTTAATTTGGTATATTTTAATTTCAGCATGGGGAACAGATACTTTTGCATATATTGTAGGAATGAGTTTTGGAAAACATAAGCTAACAAAAATAAGTCCAAAAAAATCTATAGAAGGAAGTATTGGCGGAACAATTGGCGCAATACTGTTAGCTTTAATATATACAGCAATAGTACAAAGATATGTGGATTTAAATATATCTTATATGTTTGTTGCAATTACAACATTAATATTAAGTATATTAAGTCAGTTAGGAGATTTATCTGCATCTAGTATAAAAAGAGAAATGGAAATAAAAGACTATGGTAATTTAATACCAGGTCATGGTGGTATGCTAGATAGAATAGATAGTATAATATTTGTAGCACCATTTGCATATTTTTTATTAATATTGATATGATAAAAAGAGTAGTTTAAGTATGAAAATTGGACCAAACATGTAAAATTATTCCATAAAAACAAACATAGAGTTTAATTTAAATTACAATTTCTTGACTTAAAAAGTGGGGGAAAAAATGTTAAATACATTATTAAATATAATTAAAATAGCATTTTTGTTAGGATTTTTAATATTTATACATGAAGGAGGGCATTTCTTAATTGCAAAACTCTGTAAAATAAAGGTAAGAGAATTTGCAATAGGATTTGGCCCTATAATTTGGAAAAAACAGGGCAAAAAAACAAAATATGTATTAAGATTAGTTCCATTAGGAGGATTTGTTGATTTATTGGGAGAAGAACAAGCAGTAGATGAAGAAGGTTCTTTTAGTAATGCAAGTACGGGAAAAAAAATAGCAATCCTACTTGCTGGTGGAATGGTAAATATTATATTTGGTTTAGTAACATATTTTATACTAGTTACAAGTATAGGCAATTTTGTTTCCACAACAATTGACCAAACTGTGGAAAACTATCCTGCTCAAATTGCTGGATTACAGGCAGGAGATACAATAATTGAAGTAAATGGAGAAAAAATAAAAAGAAAAAGTCAAATTGATAAAATACTAGAAGAAAATAATGGTGAGGAAATTAATTTAACAATTCAAAGAGATAATGAACAAATAGAAGTAAAATTAAAGCCAGTATTAGAAGAAAATTCTAATACAAATAGAAACTATTATTTAGGAATAATGTTTAAACTGGCACCAAAAAATTCACTAAGCAATATTTACTATGGTTTTTGGGATACAATAGAATTTTCTTTGTCAATTATAGATAATGTTAAAATGCTATTTACGGGAAATGTTGGAGTAGAGCAATTAACAGGACCTGTGGGAATTTCAGATGTTGTTGTAAAAACAGAAAATGGAGCACAGTATATATATATATTAGCACTTATATCATTATCATTAGGAGTAACAAATTTGCTTCCAATACCACCTCTAGATGGAGGGAAAATTTTGCTAATTCTTATAGAGCGTATTATAAATAAACCAATAAAGGAAAATGTTAATGTAGCAATACAAATGACAGGATTTATTCTAATTATGGGATTAGCAGTAATAGTAACATATAATGATATACTAAGAATTTTTTAAAATAAACCCCCTAGGTATATTTGGGGTATAAGATATTAGATGGGAAAATTACTTTAGCAAATTAAAAGGGGATAGATTTCAAAATGCAAAATACAGTAAGAGAAGTATTTAATGATTATGTAAAAGGTAGTAATATTTTAGATGCATTAATAGAAAATGTAAATTTATATAAAAAAACAAATAGATTAGAAATAAATTTAAAAACTGATAAAAAAATAAATATTGGGGAAATTTACTATTTTGAAGAATATTTAAAAAATCAATTTAAAATTAATAATATAGATATTGAATTTAATTATACAACCAATATAGAAAATACTATTGAGCAAGATTGGGAAAATATAGAAAAATATTTATCTAAAAATTTTCCATTAATAAAAACTATTATGAATGGTAGTAGAGTAGAAAAAGATGGCAATATAGTATATATTGTTTTAAAAACAACAAATTCTGCATTTTTACATTCATATAATATAGATAAAGTTTTAGAAAATTTGATAAAAAAACTATATAACCAGAAAATGATAGTAAAATATAAAGAAGAAGTAGAAGAAGATTACCAAGAAAAACAAAAACAATATTTAGAACAACTAGGTAAAGAAGCAACACAAACAATAATGGCAAACAATAAAACAAATATAGAATTCCTACAAAAAAATGAAGAGAATACAAAGATAATAAATAAACTAGATATAGATAACCCAGTTATAATAGGAAAAAGTGCAAATATTAAGGAGCAAATTGTAAAAATCAAGGACTTAACACCAGATTATGGAAAAGTTGCATTAGAAGGAAAAGTTATTTCTACAGATTCTAAGGAATTAAAAAATGGAAAAACTTTGGCTATGTTTAATTTATATGATGGAACAAGTACAATTACATGTAAAGTTTTTATTGATCCTAAAAAACAAGACTTAGATGGAATACTAAAAAGAATAAAAAATGCAGGTAGACTTAAAATTCAAGGAAATGCACAATACGATAATTTCGCAAAAGAAATTGGGGTTATTGCAAATGTAGTAGTAGAAATGCCACCTGCTCCTGAAACAACAAGAATGGATAATGCAAAAGAAAAAAGAGTAGAGCTTCATATGCATACTCAAATGAGTCAAATGGATGCAATAACATCTGCTACAGATTTAATTAAACGTGCTGCTAAATGGGGAATGAAATCCATTGCAATTACAGACCATGGTGTAGTACAAGCATTCCCAGAGGCAAATCATGCAGTTGAAGATAATAAATTAGATATAAAGGTAATATATGGAGTAGAAGCATATTTAGTCCCAGATGAAGAAATTCCAGAAGGGGTAGAAGATGGATATAAAAAAGTAAGACCATATCATGCAATTATATTAGCAAAAAACCAAAAAGGATTAAGAAATTTATATGAACTTATTTCTATAACACATTTAAATTATTTTCATAAAAGACCACGATTATTAAAAAGTATATTTGATAAGTATAGAGAAGGACTAATTTTGGGAAGTGCCTGCGAACAAGGTGAACTTTATAGAGCAATAGTAAATAAAAAAACAGAAGATGAAATAAGAAGAATTGCTTCTTATTATGATTACCTAGAAATACAGCCATTAGGAAATAATGCTTTTATGCTAAGAGATGGAACTGTTTCTAGTATGAAGGATTTAGAGGATATTAATAAAAAGATAGTAGAATTAGGAGATGAACTTGGCAAATTAACTGTCGCAACTTGTGATGTACATTTTATGGATCCACAAGATGAGATTTATAGAAGAATATTAATGGCAGGACAGGGATTTTCTGACGCAGATAATCAGGCACCATTATATTTTAGAACAACAGAGGAAATGCTTAATGAATTTTTATACCTTGGAAATGAAAAAGCATATGAAGTTGTTGTAACAAATACAAATAAAATATCTGAAATGTGTGAAAATGTTTGCCCAATTTCAAAAGAAAAGTGCCCACCTGTAATTGAAGGAGCAGAACAAGAAATAGAAGAAACTTGCACAAATAGAGCAAAAGAATTATATGGTGATCCATTACCTCAAATAGTACAAGCAAGATTAAAAAGGGAATTAGACTCAATTATAAAAAACGGATTTTCAACATTATATATAATAGCGCAAAGACTTGTAAAAAAATCTAATGAAGATGGATATTTAGTTGGCTCAAGAGGGTCTGTAGGTTCATCTTTTGTTGCAAATATGCTTGGTATAACAGAAGTAAATTCACTTCCTCCACATTATAGATGCCCAAAATGTAAATATTCAGATTTTACAGATTATGGTATAGCAAATGGTGTAGATTTACCAAATAAAAAATGCCCAAAATGTGGCGCAAACTTATGTAAAGATGCAATGGATATTCCATTTGAAACTTTTTTAGGATTTAATGGAGATAAAGAACCAGATATTGACTTAAATTTCTCCGGAGAATATCAAGGAAAAATACATAGATATGCTGAAGTAATATTTGGAAAGGGAACTACATTTAAAGCAGGAACAGTTGGAACAATAGCAGAAAAAACGGCATTTGGATATGTTAAAAATTATTTTGAGGAAAGGCATATACCAGTTACAAATGCAGAAATATCAAGACTTGTTCAAGGATGTGTAGGAGTTAAAAGAACTACAGGGCAACATCCAGGGGGAATTATAGTTGTACCACATGGTAGACAAATATATGAATTTTGCCCAGTACAGCATCCGGCAGATGATCCGAACTCAGATATTATAACCACACATTTTGATTATCATTCAATTGATAAAAATTTGCTTAAATTGGATATGTTAGGACATGATGACCCTACAGTAATAAGAATGTTACAAGATTTAACAGGAATTGACCCTAAAACTATACCACTAGATGATAAAGATACAATGAGTTTATTTACATCAACAAAAGCATTGGGTGTAACAGAAGAACAAATAGATTCATCAATAGGAAACTATGGAATACCTGAATATGGAACAAAGTTTGCAAGAGGAATGTTGCTAGACACAAAGCCAACAACATTTGAGGAATTAATCAGAATTTCTGGTTTATCACATGGTACAGATGTATGGTTAAACAATTGCCAAGACTTAATAAATTCCGGAACAGTAACACTTAAAGAAGCAATTTGTACTAGAGATGATATAATGACATACTTAATGAAAAAAGGACTTGAACCAGGAGATGCATTTAAAATAATGGAGGTAGTTCGTAAAGGAAAGGCTACAAAAGATCCAGAAAAATGGGCAAGTTATGAAAAAATAATGGAAGAACATGGTGTACCTAAATGGTATATGGAATCTTGTAAAAAAATAAAATATATGTTCCCAAAGGCACATGCAGTAGCTTATGTTACAATGGCATTTAGAATAGCATGGTTTAAAGTACATATGCCACTTGCATATTATGCAGCATATTTTACTATAAGAGGGGCAGAAGATTTCGATGGAGAAGTTATGCTTAATGGAAAACAAAAAGTAAAAGACAAAATGAGGGAATTAGAGATGCTTGGCAATAATATGTCTGTAAAAGAAAAAGGAATGTACACGGTTTTAGAATTAGTAAATGAGATGTATGAAAGAGGGTATGAGTTCCTTCCAATAGATTTATATAAATCTGATGCAAAAAAGTTTAAAATAGAAGATGGAAAAATAAGACCACCATTTTCTAGTATAGCAGGACTTGGAGGAGTGGCAGCAGAAAGTATAAAGAAGGCGGTAGAAGAGGAAAATGGGAAATTCATATCAATAGATGAATTTCAATTAAAATCAAAAATAGGAAAATCTGTAATAGACATGCTATCAAAATTTGATTGCTTAAAAGGTATGAGCAAGAGTAATCAAATTAGTCTATTTGATTGCATGATTTAGGATATTTATAGAAATAAAGTGAGAGGTGTAATATAAATAAAAAAGAAAAATCCTCTCACTTTTTTGCTATAATTTTTTTGTAACAAAAATGTAATATTACATTTTTGATTTTTGTATTGACATTATAAAAATGTTAATGTAAAATAAATTCGATTTCTGAAAAATCACAAAAAAAGCCATAAAGAAATAAACATAAAACAAAAGAAAAAAAGCAAAAAATATACGGGCTGTAAGCAAATACAAAATAATATAAAAAATAAAATAAAACTTAATAAGACATAAAAACAAAAAAACGATTTTTTAAAAAACTTAAAAAACTAAAACGCTTACAAAGCCAATAATTTAATAAAAATACTAATGAAATATTATAAAAAAAGAAACAATAAGGGGGATTTTAAAATGCAAGTTATTAAAAGAGATGGTAGAGTAACAGAATTTAATGAAGAAAGGATTATTAAAGCAATAACGCTAGCAATGTCACACACAACAGGAGGTGTAGATATAGATTTAGCTACAAGAATAACAGATAGTGTAAAAAACCAGTTAAAAGACAAAGTACAAGTGTCTGTTTATGAAATTCAAGATTTAGTAGAGAAAAAATTGATGGGCTCATCTAGAAAAGAAGTTGCACAAGAATATATTACATATAGATATAACAGAGATGTTGCAAGAAAATCTAAAACAAAAGATATGTTTTTGGAGATTATAGAAACAAAATCTAATGATGTAACACGTGAGAATGCAAATATGAATGCAGATACACCAGCAGGAATGATGATGAAATTTGCAAGTGAAACAACAAAACCATTTGTTGATGATTTCCTTTTATCAACTGAAGCAAGAAATGCTGTAAATGGAGGCTATATTCATGTACATGATAAAGATTATTATCCAACAAAAAGTTTAACATGTATACAACATCCGTTAGATAAAATATTAAAAAATGGATTTAGAGCAGGGCATGGTAGCTCAAGACCTGCAAAAAGAATAGAAACAGCAAGTATTATAGCATGTATTTCTTTAGAAACAGTACAAAATGAAATGCATGGCGGACAAGCAATACCAGCTTTTGATTTCTATTTAGCACCATATGTTAGGTCAACATTTATAGAAGAAGTAAAAAAGATAGAAAAAGTTCTAGATATAGATTTATCAAAAATATATGATTATAAAATAGAAGATTATATAAAGAAAGAAACAACAAATTTAAAAGGTGAAGAAAAATACCTTCAACTTGCAATAAATAACACAGTTGATAGAGTACACCAAGCAATGGAAGCATTTATTCATAACATGAACACAATACATTCAAGAGGTGGAAACCAGGTTGTATTTAGTTCTATAAACTATGGAACAGATACTTCTGCAGAAGGTAGATGTATAATTAGGGAAATGCTTTTATCTACTGAAAGAGGAGTAGGAAACGGAGAAACACCTATATTCCCAATACAAATTTGGAAAAAGAAAAGAGGAGTAAATTACCTACCAGAAGATAAAAATTATGATTTATATAAACTTGCTTGTAGAGTTACTGCAAAAAGATTTTTCCCAAATTTCCTAAATTTAGATGCAACATTGAATAAACATGATAAATGGAATGAAAATGATCCAAATAGATATTATTATGAGGTAGCAACAATGGGATGTAGAACAAGAGTTTTTGCTAATAGGCATGGAGAAAAAACATCTGTTGGAAGAGGAAATTTATCATTTACAACTGTAAATCTAGTAAGAATTGCAATAGAAGCTGCAAAAGAAGCACAAAATAATTTAAGAATGAATTTTGACCTTGGAAGAGGTAGTGAAGAATTCATGACAGAAAAATACAATAAAGAAGTTAAAAAAATATTCTTAAATAAACTAGAACAATATACAGATGTTGCTGCAAGACAGTTATATGATAGATATAAATTCCAATGTACTGCAGTTGCAAAACAATTCCCATTATTAATGTCTGGATTATGGCAAGATAGTGAAAAACTAAAACCTACAGATACAGTAGAAGAAGTATTAAAACATGGAACATTAAGTATAGGATTTATAGGGTTAGCAGAATGTTTAACAGTATTAACAGGAAAACATCATGCAGAATCTGATAAGTCTCAAAAACTAGGAATAGAAATAATTACTAAAATGAGAGAAGCATGTGACAGATATTCTGAAAGATATGATTTAAATTAT
>CALXUH010000028.1 GCA_944391645.1 uncultured Clostridia bacterium
TATTTATATAGCTAGAACCAATAAAAATTGCGCCACCGGTTATGGCTCTTTCTTTAGTATTCCATGGAATTAAATATTTATCTTTTATTGATTGGCTAGCTCCATTGGCATCTTTTGCATATTGTAATCCTTTTTTTATTGCCCCCATTTGAGTAGTTGAACTTGTGGCACCTATATTATAAAAATTATAAAAACCTTCATAACCTTCTACTGTTCCGCTTATTGACCCATGACTTAAAAAAGGACCTACTTCTTGTTTTATCCTAGAAGCCAAATGATACGCGCTCACGTATGAGGTTTGTCCAGCTTTTAGAATTAATTCTCCATATGTCTCATCCATAGAAACATTTGACCCATTGCTATCTAAATAATTCACTTTAGTTTGATAAAATTCAGTTCCATATAATATTTTCTCAATTCCATTTAAGCTATTAGTATTTTTATCGTATGATAAACCCTCAAATTGAAAAATTCTTACTTCATTTAAAAAATTTCTTGGATCCATACAATATTCCACTGCTTGTTTGGAAGAATCTACCCAACCGCCATCAACTTCTACATCATATTGTCCTGGTGTTGTATTTTTCCAACTATCTGAATAATTTTTAGGAACTAAATTCTTGCCAAAAATATTTTCCTGGCTTACTACATAATTCCAATCTAAATTCACATATAGTGCTGAGAAACTCCAATTAGGGTACTTTTTTTGTAATATTTCTAAATATGGTTTATAACTTTTGGGGAAATTATCTATTCCATTTAACACAGTTGATGCCTCTACATATTTTGGTAAAGACATCATTATAACACTAAAAAAAATTATTAAAATTAACCTTATAAATTTTATATTAAATCCTTTTAAAATCATTTTATACCCTTATACAATTTACATTACTTCCCTTGCTTTCACAATAATTCTTTCTTTAGAATCATTTGTACAAGTAATTAAAGTAATCTCTTTATAATTTGTTTCCTGACTTAAACAGCTTATATCCTCTGGCTTTACTATATCCATAGAATATATTTGATATTCTACTCTACCTATAGTATTATCAATTATAAATAAATTATCACCTATTTGCAGTTTTTTTAAATCTACAAACATATTTTTAAAATTATGTCCGACTACACAAAAATTCCCAATTTCATTTGGATTTGCTCCCCAAAACTTTGTAACAGATATATTTAATGCTTGAATAGAATAATCTTCTAAAATATATGTTTCTAATGATATTGATGGTATTTCTAATTTAGCACATACCGTATACCCATTATAAGTTTTATCTATGTTTTCTTTTATATATTTTTTTCCCTCTATTGTATTATTATCTAATTGATTATTTAATAATTTTACATTATTTTGTATATTTACATATTGATTTTTATGTTCGATTTTTTTCTCATAATATTCTTGAGCAAATATCCAAATTGCAATAATTAATATTATACTAATAAGGAGAGTACCTATAATCTTTCCTGTATCTGTTTTTTTATCAATTTTCATTTTTTCTCCTATATTGATATGTAAGTAAATAAGAAAATTTTTCTTATTTACTTAATTTTATTTTTTATTTTTTTGTTTATATATAAAGTATAAACTTATTAATATAGCAACTATTGCTATTATTGGCATATAAATATTATTACCTGTTTTTGGTAGTTCAGTTGGTGTTTCTTGATTTTGTATTTGATTTACTTCATTTTTTTCTTGCTCTGTTTTATTTTCCTCTTCTATTTCATCATCTTCTACCGTATTTTCTTCTAAAACTTTAATATTAAATGTCTTTTCTGCAATTACAGCATCTGAACTATCTCTATCAATAAGTTTAAAGGTAATAGCATAATCACCAGCCTCACTAAAAATACCTCTTACCTGTAAAACTTGAGATATGTCTTTTCCCCCTATTTTATACCCTTGAGCATCTCCCCATCCACCTTGAATAATATCCTGTTTTAATTCATCTTCATCAATAGCCAATATTTTTACATTTGCTCCTTCTGGTGTTTTTGCTTCTGCAATTAATCTTGCGTGTTCATAATATCTTCCCATTGATGATGAATATGAAACAGTCATTTCTTTTTCTTCATTTTTTATTATTGTACCAGTATATTTAAGGTTTAATTCATAATCTTTATATTCTGGTTCTACTGTTACATTTTTTACAATTGGAACTGTAATATCTTCATAAGTAACAGATCCATCTCCATTAGCTAGTCCTTCAGCAGTTATGCTAAATTCTGTTGGATTTGATGTTGTTATATTTTCTTTAGCCTTAAATACAATACTCATTTCACTTCTAGTATCTACTCCTCCGGTTGCACTATAATAAACTACTCTTACCTTATTTGAAAGATCATTTGCAGTTCCACCTTCATTCGAAACATATTCAAAAATATTATTATCATATGCAATATCAAATGTATAAGCACCTAAATTTTCACCAAATTTAATTGTTAGCTTTACATTTTTCCCTGGTTTTACTGTTGTTTTATCTGTTTCTAATTTTAATGAATCTAATGAAACAGCAAAACTATTTCCTGTAAAAAATATTGTAATTAATAACGCTGAAAATATAATTATACTAAATATTTTTTTCATTAAAATTTCCTCCTTTTTTTTTATATTTGTATTATTTCACTTTTTTAGAAAAAATATTATCACATAATATTCCATTTTTTATTGGAATTAAAAAAAAGACTATAAAAATATAATTTTTTTATAATCTTTTTATAAAATTTAAATTATCTAAATTATCTTTTGAAAAATTAAAATATATGTATATATTTTTATTCTTATCAATTTCTATTTTATTTATTAATCTATATAAATAAATTTTTTCAAAATTTTCAAATTTTAAAAATTCTTCTATTATTTTTTCTATATTTTTTTGGGGTTCATTTATCTGTTCATTTTTACTTTCTATTTCCAATAACTGTGTTTCAAACTTTTTCTTTTGCTCATTTAATTTTATTTTTTTTAGATTAAATTGTCCGAGAAATTCTAATATAATCATCTTCTTGTAAAACATTTCTTAATCTATCCATATATATTTTATCAATATTACAATTTACTTCAATTATTTCTTTTTCTATTTGCTCAATTTTTTTTATATAAATATTACGACTATCTATAGTTTTTTCATAATATTTTTCATAAATATCATATAAACTTTCTTTGTTTACATATGTATTGCATATTTTTTTTAGTATTATTACAATATATTTTTCAAATACATTATAATTTATATTGAGTGGATAGCATCCTCTAGATTTTGCATTCATGCATGTAATATATGGATATAAATTTAATTTTTCTTTTGAATTTCCTTTTAACACTATTTGTAATTTTCTTTTACAATGATAGCAATACAATAATCCTCTTAATTTATATTCATATTTATACTGTGAACAAGCTCCTCTTTTTTCTAGAATACACTGAACTCTATCAAAAGTGTCTTTATCAATTATAGCTTGATGAGTATTATTTACCCTTATTTGATTTTCTTTTTCTACATTTCTTATTTTTTTTATTTTATATGATATTACATTTTTTTTATTTTGTACTGTATTACCTATATAAACCTCATTTTTTAGCATATTACATATTGTTACTTCATTCCAATTATATCCTAATTTTTTTTTATCTTGAACAATTCCCATTTTTCTATAGCCTAATGGTGATAAATATTTATTTTTGTTTAAATAATCTACAATTGCACCGCTTCCATATCCATTTAAATACATCTTAAAAATTTTTTCTACAACATCTTTAACATTTTCATCTATTATAAGTTTATTTTTGATTGTAGGATGTTTTTTATATCCATAAGCTGTTACACTACATATATATTCTCCTTGTTTTTGTTTCTCTCTATAAACACTTCTTATTTTTTTAGAAATATCTTTAGCATACATATCATTCATTATTGCTTTAAAAGGAGTTACATCATTATTTATGCTATCTATATAAGTGTCTATTCCATCTATCACAGCTACATATCTAATATTATTTTGTGGGAAATAATTTTCAATATAAAAACCTGTTTTTATATAATCTCTACCAAGTCTTGATAAATCTTTCGATATTACCATATTTATAATTCCATCTTCTATGTCTTTTAGCATTTTACGAAATCCAGGTCTATCAAATGTTGTACCACTTACCCCATCATCAATATATTCTTTTACAAAATATAAATTATTTTCTTTTACATATCTTTGCAAAATACTTCTTTGGTTACTAATGCTCTCACTTTCTCCTTTGTCACCATCTTCTCGAGATAATCTGATGTAAAATCCAACTTGAAAAAAGCTCTTATCTCTCATTAAATTCTTCTCCCTTCTTCATTTCAAGCTCTAAATAATCTTTAAACATTATTCCTATTAATTCTCTGATGTTTTTTTCTTCATCAGAATAAATATAATATGTATTAAATTTTATCTTTTCTTTTTTATTTTTATATATATTTTTTTCCATATTTATAAATTCCTTTTTTTTAAAAGTAAATTGAAAAGTCTTCTAGTTTTTATTTTTACTCTCCAATATTTTGTATTCATTGCATCTTATAAGTTTATATAAATTTTTTAGCATATAAATAAAAGATGTTATAAATTATAAACATCTTTATTTAAATACTAGTTTATTTTATAATATTAGCGATTTAAAATATAAATTGCAATATTTAAATATGTTGCAAATAATGACCAAAATAAATATGGTAATTGCAGTAATCCTGACCATTTATTTTTTTTATAGAAATTTACTATCATTATAATTACTAATATATCTAGTAATATAATCCAAATAAATGCAAATAGTCTCCATTTTAATGTAAAAAATGCTATTGGCCATAATGCATTTACAAAAAGTTGTAAATAATATATAAATTTTGTATCCGAAGTAACCAATTTTTTATCTTTTAATAGCGCATAAGAAATCCCCATAAAAACATAAAGAATAGTCCATACAATAGGAAATACACTGCCTGGCGGCGATAAAAAAGGTTTTTGCATACAATTATAATCAATTGATTTAGAAGTAATTAAACCAACTACTCCTCCTACTATTACTGGTATTAAAATAAATTTAAGATAATGTTTGAATTTTTGCATGAGCCTGCCTCCTTTATAGTATTGTATTAAAAAAAAATAAAAATATACCTTTTAATATATTTTTATTATTGTAAATCTATAAAACTTACAGGTGTGGATTTAAATTTACAATTTCCTGCTGGATGGGAAAATG
>CALXUH010000029.1 GCA_944391645.1 uncultured Clostridia bacterium
ACAAAAGATTATAATAATATAGATATAAATAAAAAATAAAGATATATAATAGAATATTAATAGCTATAAAGCAGTCAAAAGCCTTGAAATAGTAGAAGTAGAGGTTTATGGCTGTTTTATATTATGCTCCTATCTCTTTTTGCACAAAACTTTTATTTTGTGCAATGTTGAATAATAAATATTATTAGTAGAATAGATTACACTACACTACTCCAACAGCAATCAAGTATACTAATATAATTTACATTTCGTTATTAAATATGCTATAATTGACTCTAAGGAGTTGATTATATGTATTTAATAATTATTATAATATTAGTATTAATAATTGCAATATTAGAAATTAAATTAAATAATATTGATAACGCAGAAAATAAAATTACTGTTAAAGATTATAACGAAAAATACGAAAAAATTGACTATTTATTAACAAAAAATGAATTAAAATTCTATAGAATTTTAAAACAAATAACTAGTAAGTTGGGCTATTCCCTATTTTGTCAAGTTTCCTTATATGAAATCGTAAAATCCAAAAATTATAAGGATTTTAACAAAATAAAATCTAAAAGTATTGATTTTGTTATAACGCAAGAAAATTGTAAAATTCTTTTATGTATAGAATTAGATGACATAAGCCACTCAGGAAAAAAAAGAGCTGAAAGAGATACTTTTATAAATCAACTATTTAAAGATTTGAATATTAAATTTTTAAGAATACCTGTACAAAATTATTATAATATGGACGAATTAGAAAATAAAATAAAGGGATGTTTATAACACATCCTTTTGTTTTATCTTAAATATTTTCATTTATAAAATTTAATATATTGTGTTTTAAGATTTTATTTTTTTGACCATTTTTTGTATTTTCTATTTCAATTTCATTTACATTAACTTTATCTCCTAATATTATCATATATGGTGTTCCTAAAATTTTGCAATCCATAATACTACTACCTATTGTTGTATTTTTTCTATCATCTAATATTACTTCTATCCCCTTTTCCTGTAAAAATTTATATAATTCTTCAGCTTCTTTCATCTTCTCCGAATTATCTGACTTAGGTATTATTTGTAAGCAATATGGAGCTAATTTTTTAGGAAGTGATATACCTTTAGCATTACCATTTTTATCTTTAATTACACTCATTTCATATATAGTAGCAAGTGTTCTACTTATCCCTATTCCATAACATCCCATATATAATGCTTGGCTTTTACCTTCATAATTTATATAATTTGCATTCATTGACCTAGAATATTCTTTACCTAATTGAAAGATATGTCCTAGCTCAACTGCTTTTTTTGGTTTTAAATTATTAGTATCAGTAATATTATACTCTTTTTTTAAATAATTCCTATAATTTTCTTTTTCTAATAATTCTATATTTAGTGCAATTCCTTTTTCTTCATCATATAAAATCGTATCTTCTCCTATATTAGATAAAACCATAAATTCTTCGGATTTTTTACCTCCAATAGCTCCGTTATCTGCAATTACAGGTATTACAGGCAACTCTAAATATTTAAAGATTTTTAAATATACATCTTTTATTTTATTATATGAATTAACTAAATCTTGTTCATTTATATTAAAGCTATATGCATCCATCATAGGAAAGCTCTTACCTCTTAACAAGAACCCTCTTGTCCTAATTTCATTCCTGTATTTTTCTCCTATTTGAAAAAGAATAATTGGTAAATCTTTATAGGATTTTATCTTATTTTTAGCAAATTCTACAACAGCTTCTTCTGCTGTTGGTGCTAAACAATATTCACCTTTCTTTGTATTGGAAGTAAACATTGTTCCAGACATTACATATTTATTCCATCTTCCAGATGCATCCCAAATTTCTCTTGGTTGTAGGGTTGGTAATTCTATTTCTACACATCCACTTTTGGTTAATTCTGTTCTAATTATATTTTCAATTTTTTGTTTTACCCTTAAGGGTACATTATTGTATGCATATATGCCAGTTCCAAATTGTATTATTTGACCTGATTTAAATAAAATGTCTTGAGCTGGATACATATTATCTATTCTATCTAATTTTATTTTTCCAATTCCGGATTGTGTTAATCTCATAAAATCCTCCTTAGTTTATTTATATAATCCTTCTTACTTATTATTAGATTATAAGTAAGAAGGATTTATGTTTTAATCTGGACAACTACGTTTAATATTTTCTGTATTTTCAGTAAATTTTTCAGAATTTTTAATTAATAATCCATTATTACTTATGTTGATTTCTTTAACTTCCATTTCATCACTCTCCTTTTTTACCTATACTGTTTTTTCATATAAGTCAGTTATATACTTTCTGAAAAGTATTTTTGTGGGTATACATTGCATATCATCAGTTTCGCTAAAATTATTTGTAGCATTATAATTTCTTGAAGGACAACCTCCTGCACATATATATTTGGCAAAACAATTTTCACATTTAGTATTTTTAGCTCTGTCATCAATGTAAGTATCAAATTTTGCATTCATCCAATTATCTATATCCATATTATCTATGATAAATTTTTGTGCCAATGGATGTGATTTATTTTGAACTCCTAGGCAAGAAGAAAAAACTCCGTCATATGTTACTGCTAATTTATTTTTCCCAATTCCATCACAAAACATATAAGATGGAGAAAGTGCATTCATTACAGCAGAAGAAATTATTGATATATTTTTTCCTTTGGCATAATCTATAGCTTCTACTAATTTTTGAGCATATTCTTCTGAATCTGGTTTTTCTAGTATGTCTTTGTTATCTTTTGCTCTTCCCCCTATTGTAATTGGTTCAAAATGAATTATTTTTACGCCTAAATTATGTAGATAGTCGATTGTTTCCTTAAATTCATAAATCATAGGTTCAGTAATTGTCAACCTTATTATAACATTGATTCCACCTCTTTCTAAATCTTTGATAGTCTCTTTAACTATGTTTGATGTACTTTTATTATTAGGATTTACTCTTTGCTTATCTTGAAATTTTGGCAATCCGTCCATAGATATTGTTACTGTGAATTTATTTTCTATTAAAAGCTCCTTAATTTTATTATTAAATACACCATTACTTGTTATTCCGTAAGATACATTAAAGTCTTTTAAAGTAGATTTTGCCTTTTTAATAGAATATTTAATTAATTCTGGATATAAAGTAGGTTCTCCTCCAAAAAAAGTTATAAATATTTCATTTTTATGTTTCTTTATAGCTAGCTCTCTTACAGCAATTAGTGCCTTATCAATATTTTCTTTGGAAATAATTTTTTTATGGAAATTTTTTTCACCTACAAAACAATATTTGCATCTTAAATTACAATCATTAGTTAGAGATATTACTAATTCTACATAATTACTATAATCTCCTGGACAGCTTTTAGGTATTCCTATCATTTTTTTACTTTGTAAAACATCAACAATAGTTTTTTTATCAAATTTTTGTTTATCAACAGCAAGAATTTTACCAGAATAATATGAAAAAATAAGATATTTATCATCACTTTCAATAACTGGTAGTCCTTCAAATAAAAAATCTTTCACTTTAGTACCCCCTATTATATATATATTATACTAATTGTATAATATAACTTGTTTTTCTATAAAAAGTTTGGCATAAATAATGAATTTATTATTTTATTTCTAATAATTTTATTTTTATAGATAAAAATCCAGAGCAAACTTTTAAGTTCGCCCTGGATTTACAATATAATATATTATTTATTATTTTTAAAGAAAATTTTCATTCTTTGTAAAAAATCTTCGTTTGATTTGGTTAAAACTATTTGTTCAATTAATTGTTCTGTCATTTCCTGAGCTGACATATTTGCAATAGTTTTTCTTAAATTATAAACTGTTTCTAATTCATCTGTATTTAAAAGTAATTCTTCTTTTCTTGTGCCAGATTTATTTATATCTATAGCAGGGAAAATACGTTTTTCAGATAATTTTCTATCTAAATGTACTTCCATATTTCCTGTTCCTTTAAATTCTTCAAAAATAACGTCGTCCATTCTGCTACCGGTTTCTACTAATGCTGTCGCAAGAATTGTTAAACTTCCTGCGTTTTCTGTATTTCTAGCAGCTCCAAAAAATCTTTTAGGTTTATGTAATGCACTTGGGTCTAGCCCACCAGATAAAGTTCTTCCAGATGAAGGTATAACCAAATTATATGCTCTTGCCAATCTTGTTATACTATCTAGTAAAATTACAACATCTTTTTTCTGTTCGGTTAGTCTTTTTGCTCTTTCAAGAACCATTTCAGCGACTTTTACATGATGTTCTGGTAATTCATCAAATGTTGAATAAATTACATCACCTTTTATAGAACGCTTCATATCTGTTACTTCTTCTGGTCTTTCATCTATTAAGAGAACTATAAGTTCAACTTCAGGATTGTTTGTTGTAATGCTATTAGCTAATTGCTTCAATATTGTTGTTTTTCCAGCTTTAGGAGGAGCAACAATCATTCCTCTTTGTCCTTTACCTATTGGTGACAATAAATCCATAAGCCTCATTGTATACTCTTTTTGACTGGTTTCTAATTTTAGTCTTTGATTTGGATATATTGGAATTAAATCATCAAATTTCGTCCTTTTCATTGCATTTTCAGGATGCTGTCCATTAACAGCTCCAACAAATATTAATGCTGGAAATTTTTCGCCTTCTTTTGGAGTCCTTTTTATACCTTTTACTTTGTCTCCAGTATCTAATCTAAATCTTTTTATCTGAACAGGAGAAACATAAACATCTTTTAATGTAGGTAGATAGTTATCCCCTCTTAGAAATCCATATCCATCTGGTAAAACCTCTAATATGCCTTCTACTACTTCGTCTCCTTCACTTGTAAGTTTATAACCATCTTCTGTAACAGTTTCTACAAATGAAGATTTTTCGTTTTCACCTTCATTTTGAGGAAGATTTGTTTCAGTTAATAGTGAAATTAATTCATTTTTGTTTAATTTAGAAATATTTTTTATACCTTTTTCTTTGGCTAAAGCTTTTAATTCTTGTAATGTTAAGCTTTCATAATCCATTAATATTGCCCCCTATATAATTTTGACTTTTTGGAAATTTTAAAGAAATTAAAAATTAAGATTTTAAGCAGATATAAGGTAGGTTTATAAACCTACCCTATTATTTATTTTTATCAATATATACTTTTTCATTTGGTAAATACATGTCTAATTTTTCTCTTGCAACATCTTCTATATATTCTTCAGAATTAATATTACTTTTTGTTTCTTCTAAAGCTTCCTGCTGTGCAAGTTTAATTTCTATTTCACTTTGATAATATTCCTGTGATGTCTTATAAGAATTAATTGTTTTTTGCTGTTCAATGAAAATATATATAACATATATAATTATTCCAATACAGCATATTCTTTTTATTAACTTTTTTTTGTTAAAAATTTTTTTCATTGGTCTATCTCCAAAAATAAAATATCTAATATATATTTCAACAAAATATTCATAAATCCTTTTTTATTTTTATATTTTATGCGGTTTTTTGTAATATTGAGTAATTATTTAAAATATGTTATTTCTTTTTAGCATTTTTTTGTTTAACTTTATAAATAGGTTTTTTTATTTTATTAAATATTTGTTTAGAATTAATACAAATAAATACAATAGGCTTGAAAAATATTTTTTTTAATAGTTTTATAATCAATTTTATTGGTTTGATTAGTAAATAATAAATATTTTTTTTAAAAAATAATATAATGTGTACACAAATTTTTATGAATACTTTACTAAAAATAGATAAATATAGTGATAATCCTATAAATATACCTAGGAATAAGTAAAATCTTAATTCACCATTGTTAAAGTTAAATAAACCATATAATATTAAGAATGCAGTAATTATTCCAAACAAGATATCTTCCATATATGTAATAAAATCTGGTGTTTTAAAGCTTTTTCTTAAAACTCTAAAGCAATCAAAAATTATGCCAATAAGAAATCCATATATTATAAAAATTGTAAAAACATATATTTGATTTTGCACATTATCACCTTATTTAAATATCTTGCTAAATAATGAGCCTTCTTTATTAATAGTAGTTTTTTCAGAATATGCTAAATTAAATATATTGCCTTCTACCAAAATTTCTTCTGTATCTGTACTAAGTTTATTTATTCTTAAATTATCACCTTTAACAGTTAATAAACCAAGTTCAGTTTCAACAATTACCATTTGATCATCAAAACTTAAAACATCTAACACTCCTGTAATGTTTAATTTTTCTCTGTTTTCTAATATTAAATTTTGAATGACATTAGCATTTCCAATTTTTTTATCTTCAAATCCCATATCTATACACTCCTTTGTTTTAGTATAAGATATATTATTCACGACTTGTCTTGTTTAGAACAAAAAAAGAAAATAAAAAAACTTCAGATATTGCAAATCGCAATATCTGAAGCAAACATAAGAGTACTTAGTATGTTATAACAAAAACAAGATTAACATCAAAGCAAGTTTATTTTACCATTAAAAAAAAATTAAGTCAAGTTTTTTCTTAAAAAAGAATATATAAAATTGTTTAAGTCTCCATCCATTACTGCTTGAACATTTCCAGTTTCGTATTCAGTTCTATGGTCTTTTACAAGAGTATAAGGGCAAAATACATATGATCTAATCTGACTTCCCCAAGCTATTTCCATTTGATTACCTTTTAAATTTTCTTCCTTTTGTTTTTTTTCTTTTTCTTTTAATTCAAGTAATTTAGATTTTAGCATTTTCATAGCAGTTTCTCTATTTTGAATTTGAGAGCGTTCTGATTGGCAAGCAACTACAATGTTAGTTGGTATATGAGTAATTCTAACAGCCGAAGATGTTTTATTTATATGCTGTCCTCCTGCTCCAGATGCTCTATATGTATCTATTCTCAAATCATCCTGATTTATCTCTATTTCTACATCCTCAGTTATTTCTGGTAGAACCTCTACAGATGCAAAAGAAGTATGTCTTCTTCCTCCACTATCAAAAGGAGATATTCTAACCAATCTATGTACTCCCATCTCAGATTTTAAATAACCATAAGCATAAATCCCAGAAATTAAAAATGTTACACTTTTTAATCCAGCTTCTTCTCCCTCTAAATAATCTAATTCCTTTAAATTAAATCCATTATTTACCGCCCATCTTGAATACATTCTATATAGCATTTCAGCCCAATCTTGTGATTCAGTTCCACCTGCTCCTGGATGTATAGTTAATATTGCATTATTTTTATCATATTTACCAGATAATAAAGTTTTTACTTCCAAACTTTCTATTTCTTTTTCTAAACTTGCAGTATCCTTTAATAAATCTTTAAGCAAATCTTCATCTTCTTCTAATGTTAGTAATTCATTTAATTCTAATAAATTACAATATTTATCTTGTATATTATTAAATGTATCTATTTTGTTTTGTACTAATTTTAGCTCAGATAAAATGGTTGTAGATTTTTTTATGTCATTCCAAAAGTTTGTTTCGTTTGTTTTTTCTTGTAAATCTGTTAATTTTTTTTCTAGTCCATTAATGTCAAAGTGAATCACCTACACTTTTTATTTTATTTTTTATTGTATTTAAATTGCGTTTATTTTCCTCTAGTTCTATCATACTTAACATATCTCCTTTATATTTTGGTATAGCTATTTATTTTATAAGCTTTTCGACTTGGCTTTTAGTAATTACTCCAACAAATCTATTTATTTCTTCACCATTTTTTACTACTACTAAAGTTGGAATAGATATTATATTATATTGGGTAGCTAAATCTGCTTCCTCATCTATATTAACTTTTACTATTTGTGCATCAGGATTTTCTACTGCAACTCTTTCTAATATTTTAGAGAATACTTTACATGGTTCACACCAATCAGCATAAAAATCTATAAGCACAGTATTTTCATTATCTAAAATTTTTTCTTGAAAATTTGTACTATCTACTTTAATAATAACATTTTCATTTTTTGTTGTATTTTCATATGAAAAATTTTTCTCATTTTCTTTTTTTAATATATTGTTTAATATAAGCATTATACCTATAAAAGATATTATTACTGTTATTAAAATAATTTTCTTTTTCATTAATATATCAACCTTATCCTATAAACATATATATTCCCATAAAAATTAATATCATTCCAGATATTTTTTTTACAATAATATAATTATTTTTTATAAATTCAAATATTTCTTTTAGCTTTTCTATTAGTATTGCTGATAGTAAGAAGGGTATACCTAAACCAATTGAATACATTAACATTAGTAATACTCCTTTAACAGTTTCTTGCTCATTTGCTACCATTAAAAGTGCAGAGGCTAGGAATGTACCTATACATGGAGTCCAACTAACAGAGAAAAACACTCCAAATATAAATGATTTTATAAAATTTAAATTTTCACTATTAAAATTATTGTTTGTTGTTTTGTTTAAAAAGTTAATTTTCATAATATCCATATAATTTAAACCTAAAATAATAATTATAATTCCAAAAATAATCTTTATATACTTAATATTTTCATTAAGTATTATTCCAAGTTTACTAGTAAAAATTGATAGCAAAATAAATATAATTGTAAATCCCAAAACAAATCCACATGCATTTATTAAAGTCTTACCTATTTTTTTGTCATCATTACCTGCAAAATATGAAATATAAATAGGAAGCATCGGTAATAAACA
>CALXUH010000030.1 GCA_944391645.1 uncultured Clostridia bacterium
CGAGGAAACACCTGTACCCATACCGAACACAGAAGTTAAGCTCGTAGATGCCGACAATACTTGTGGGTTACCCTGCTGGTAAGATAGGAAGTTGCCAGTTTTTTTTATGCCTAAAAATAAAAATCAATAAACAATTATAAAACTTTAACCTAAACTCTTGTTTTTTTTTATATTAAATTATAAAATATATAGCACAATATTTTGTAAAAAAGAAGGGATTTATTTTATGAAAATAATTTTAGATGCTATGGGTGGAGATAATGCTCCAGATGCAACAATTAAAGGTGCAATTAAGGCAATTAATGAAATAGAATCAGAAATTATATTAGTAGGGAATGAAAAAATAATTAATTCTAAAATAAAGGAATTTTACGGTAAGGAAAACATATCAGAAGTTTCAGATAAAATAAAAATATATAATACTACAGAAACAATAGAAATGGAAGATATACCAACTCAAGCTATAAAACAAAAAAAAGATTCTTCTATGGTAGTTGGATTTAATTTATTAAAACAAAAACAAGGGGATGTATTTATATCAGCAGGAAATTCTGGTGCATTACTTACAGGAGCAACTCTTCTAGTTGGAAGAATAAAGGGTGTAGATAGACCTGCAATAGCACCTATGTTACCATCATACAAAAAAGGGTTATTATTAATGGATGCAGGAGCTAATACAAATTGTAAGCCAATAAATTTATTACAATTTGCACAAATGGCAAACATTTATTTAAGAAAAATACGTAACATAGATAAACCGGTAATAGGATTATTAAATATTGGAACAGAAGAAACAAAAGGTAATGATTTAACGAAAGAAAGCTATCATTTAATAAAGGAAAATGCAGAAAAATATGATATTAATTTTATAGGCAATGTAGAAGGAAGAGAAGCCTTTTCAGGGAAAATAGATGCTATAATTACAGACGGTTTTACAGGAAATGTTTTTTTAAAAACTGTTGAGGGAATGGGAAAACTTGTAAAAAAATCTTTAACAGAAAATTTAAAGAAAAATGTATTTACAATACTTGGAACAATTCCAGCGTTGCCAGCCATAAAAAAATTTGCAAAATCTATGGACTATAAAGAATATGGAGGAGCATTATTTTTAGGAGTAAAAAAACCAGTTGTAAAAGCACATGGTAGTAGTGATGAATATCTTTTTTACTTTACTATTAAACAAGCAGAAAATTTTGTAAAAAGCAACACAGTAGATGTAATAAAAAAAGAATTTGAAAAAAATTAAATATATAATACATAAAGGATTAATTTGTAAATAATAAAAAGGAGATATATGAAGATTAAGAATAAGTTAAAATTTACTTTATTTTTAGTTGTACCAATTTTAATTATTAGTTTATTATTTATATTAAAAACAGTAAATAGACAAGATGTAATTGAAGTTGGTGTTAATACCAAAAATAATAATGAGGAACAAAACGAATTAGATAAGAATGACACTATAATGGTATATCCAGGACAAAATGAAATTAATAATTTATTAGATTCAGATAAGATTGTTGTTGTACTTCCTAATGATAAAAATAATAATAATGAGGAGAATGACATAAAAGATATACCTAATACAAATAATGTTTCAAATAAGAAATATTATATTAAAGTTAATAATCAAGCAAATGTAGTAACTATTTATAAAAAAGATAGTAATGGACAATATACCGTTCCGGTAAAAGCTATGTTATGTTCAACTGGTTCTGATACGCCTACTTCAGGTACTTATGATATAAAATTAAGATGGGAATGGCTTGATTTATTTGGAGATGTATATGGACACTATAGTACACAAATCGTAGGTAATATACTTTTCCATTCGGTACCATATTTAGAAAAATGGAATCCAGCTTCATTAGAGTACTGGGAATATGATAAACTTGGGACAAGCTGTTCTGCAGGATGTATTAGACTTACTGTAGCAGAAGCAAAGTGGAATTATGATAACATAGAACAAGGAACTTTAGTAGAATTTTATTATTCTTCTGACCCAGGTCCGCTTCGGAAAACCAACTGCACAAAAAATATCAGATAATGAAACGTGTAGAAATTGGGATCCAACTGATTCTAATCCTAATAATCCATGGCATTCATATGTAGAAGAACCTTCAGATAATGATGATATAGATGATAATGAAAATAGTAATAATATAAGTAACGATATAAACAACGATATAAATAACAATATAGAAAATAATACTGAGATTAATGAAATTGATGGTAATAGTACGGATGTAAACATTAATGAAATTGAAAATGTTTTAACTAACTAGAAATTTTAGTAAATTCAGTACTAATATATTGAATGTTTATATTATATATAGTATAATAATTATGTCTAAGAAAACAAAAGAAAGGAGTAATAAAATGAATAAATCTGTTAAAACAATTATTATTATAAGTGTTATTATTTTATTAGTAATTGCACTTTTTGTAGTAGTATTAAAATTAAATGCAAAGCCAAAAACTAATCTAGAACCAATAAACAGTAATGATGATTTACTAGCATTAGTTGATAAACTATATGAGGG
>CALXUH010000031.1 GCA_944391645.1 uncultured Clostridia bacterium
TTATTTATGCCTGTCGGTGGCAGTTTTGATGTAATAAGTAAATCATTAAATCGAGCTCCAAACTGGATGATAAAATGTAATTTAGAATGGTTATATAGACTATTTCAAGAACCAAAAAGATTTTTTAGGCAATTAATTTTAATTAAATTTGTTTTTTTAAATATATTTAGGAGGGAAAAATATGATTAAAGTAATGACTGTTTTTGGTACTAGACCAGAAGCAATAAAAATGGCTCCACTTGTTAAGGAGTTAAAATCTAGGAAAGAAATTCAGTGTATTGTTTGCGTTACTGCTCAACACAGACAAATGCTTGATCAAGTTTTAGAAGTATTTAATATTACACCCGATTATGATTTAGATATTATGAAACAAGGTCAAACTCTAAGTGACATTACAAGTAAAGTCTTAAAAGGATTAGAAGAAATCATACATAAAGAAAAACCCCATATTGTTTTAGTTCATGGAGATACTACAACTACTTTTGCAGGAGCATTAGCTTCATTTTATGCGCAAGTAGATATTGGTCATGTAGAAGCTGGTCTTAGAACATGGGATAAGTATTCCCCATATCCTGAAGAAATGAATAGACAAATGGTTGGAGTTTTAGCTGATATGCATTTTGCACCAACTGAAACTAGTAAAAACAGCCTACTATCCGAAGGTAAGAAACCTGAAAACATATTTGTTACAGGTAATACTGCAATAGATGCACTATCTACAACAGTGCAAGCAGATTATTCTCACGATGTATTTAACTGGCTTGGTAATAGTAAATTAATTCTACTTACCGCCCATAGAAGAGAAAATTTAGGAGAGCCAATGAGGCATATGTTTAGAGCCATAAAAAGAATTGTTCAGGAATTTTCAGATATAAAAGTTGTATATCCTGTGCATTTAAATCCACTTGTAAGAGAAGTTGCAGATGAGATACTTGGTAATAATGATAGGATAAAATTAATAGAACCTCTAGAAGTACTAGATTTTCACAACTTCATTGCTAAATCTCATATTATTTTAACAGATAGTGGAGGTATTCAAGAAGAAGCACCTTCTTTGGGTAAACCTGTTTTAGTTTTAAGAGATACAACTGAAAGACCTGAAGGTATTAAGGCTGGTACTTTAAAATTAGTGGGAACTAACGAAGAGACTATATATAATGAAACAAAAAAACTCTTAACTGACAAACTGGAATATGAAAAAATGAGCCATGCATCTAATCCATATGGAGATGGTAAAGCAAGTATTAGAATTGTAGATGCAATAATACAAAGATATAAATAATATAATACATATAAACCAGGTAGCAAATTTCTTTACTACCTGGTCTATTATATTCTCAACATGTAATTTAACTTAACTTAACTTAATAATTGCATGTAAGGTTTTTAAATCTTCACTTTTAATTGAAACAATATGCTCATTATTTTCAAACTTATATAAACACTTTATTTTATCTTTATATTTAATTTCTTTTTTGTACATTATATCTATATTGTTGAATATATTATTTTGATATACATCCTCTGGCAAACTTTCTATTGCATAATCCAAATAATATAAATTGTTTAAGTGATTATTTGTATCAATCTTTGTTCTACCAACTGTTTCCTCATATACTAATTTAGAATCATTTGGTTCTTGTAATTTATCTGATATTTCTTCTTCAAAAATAGATTTATCATATATTTCATATTTTTCCTTTGCCTCAGGAGATATTTTGGTAATTTTACCTGTTTCAGAATTAACTAATATCCATTTTGATGTTGCAATCGCTACTAATTCTTCATTATTATAAATTTCAAAATCCCTCCAAGAATAACATTTTTCTATAATTCTTGGCCATGTACTAATTTTTAATATATCTTCACATTTTGGTCTACTAAATACCTTTACCTTCCAATTTAGCAGTAACCAAACCGTATGTGTCTCTGCCTTATTATTTAAGCCATTCCCCACACTATTGGCATGTTCTACTGCAATATCTTGCATATAGTTTATAATTGCTTGATTACTTAATTTGTTTGTTCTATCAACATCTAAATATTTTACTCTTTCTTCCTTACTATATATTTTCATATCTTACCTCTTTATTAACAATATGGTCTATCAATTTCAATAACATAATAATATTTCTCATTTTCACTATTAATATTATTACTTAGGTATTCTTTTATATAATTAGCTGTATAATCTTTTTCATGAGGAACTACACAGTCAAATAAAATATTTGTATGAGTGTTACCCTCAACTATTCTAAAATCATGAATTTCTAAATCATCATCCAACTTATGTATTTCACTTATAATTAATTGTTTTAATTTATCTACTTTTTCATTTCCAAGTACTACTGGATCCATATGTATTGTTAAACTTATTCCTAAATTTTCCCTAAAATCATTTTCAATATTATCAATTAAGTCATGCGCTTTAATCATATCCATGTTTGCATCTATTTCCACATGAACTGTTATAAAATCATTATGAACACCATAATTATGAATTACTAAATCATGAATTCCTTGAACATAATCATATGATAAAATTCTTTTTGTAATTTCATCTACATATTCCTTAGTTGGAATAATTCCTATTATAGGTTCTAATACTTCTTTTATCATTTTAGAAGAACTATATACAACAAATAAAGAAACTATTAAACCCAAATAACCATCTATATTTATATTATAAATTTTCATAAATAGCATAGATATTAAAATTGCTGTTGTTGAAATTATATCATTTCTTGTATCTATTGCTGTTGTTTTTAATGTGTTTGAATTAATTGCCTTAGAAAAATCTAGATATACAAACATCTGACATGCTTTCCCTATAATTGCAATAAATAAAATAATAAATGTTATATTATTAATAATTAATTCTTCCGGCGATATTATTTTTGCTATTGATTCTTTTGCAAACACCAACCCCATTATAAACATAAGGATTGCAATTGCAAAACCAGATACATATTCATATCTCGCATATCCATAAGGGTGTTCATGTGTTGGCTTTTTACTTGAAAGTTTAAAACCTATTATTGTAAGTAATGATGATAACATGTCTGATAAATTATTTACAGCATCTGCCATAATACTTACACTATTTGATATAAATCCTATAACTAATTTTATTATTCCTAAAATTAAATTTGAAATTATTCCAAAAGTTCCTGCAACTTTTCCATATTTATTTCTTACATCTGGATTTTCAGTTTCTTTATAATTTTTTATAAATATTTGTTTTAACATTTTGTCTCCTCCTTTACAAAAGAATAAAACAATGAAGTTTTATTTGTTTATAGTGACTTAGATTTCTAACTGCAAGGAAGAAATCCTAAAAGAAATGGCATTATTGTTTATTAGTAATATAAATTTTATATTACATAAAAAAATCAGGCTTTTGCCCGATTTTTTATTTTTTAATAATTTTCTGCTTTTATTTCAAAATAAGCTCTTGAATGTTCACATACTGGGCAAATTTCTGGAGCTTTTGTACCAACTACTATATGTCCACAATTTCTACATTTCCATATTTTCACTTCTCCTGCTTCAAATACTGTTCCATTTTCTATATTTGCTAATAATTTTCTATATCTTTCCTCATGTTCTTTTTCTATTTTTGCAACAGATTCAAATAAAAATGCGATTTTTTCAAATCCCTCTTCATGAGCTTCTTTAGCCATTCTATCATACATATCTGTCCATTCATGATTTTCCCCAGTTGCTGCATCTAATAAGTTTTCTGTTGTTGTTGGAACTGCACCTCCATGTAATAATTTAAACCATAATTTTGCATGTTCTTTTTCATTATCTGCTGTTTCTTGGAATATAGCTGCAATTTGCTCATATCCATCTTTTTTTGCTTGACTTGCATAATATGTATATTTATTTCTTGCTTGAGATTCTCCAGCAAATGCCTCCATTAAATTTTTTTCTGTTTTAGATCCCTTTAGTTCCATCATCAATACCTCCATTAATAAAAATTTCATTATTATTTTATCATAAAATAAAATTATTTCAATAGATTATAAATGAATTTTTTTCAATATTTTTCTACCTTTTTTGTAAAACATATGTTATAATGTTTTTGTAATTTTTTAGGGAAGAAGTGGTTATATGTCTAATTCTAAAGTTGATGTTGTTTTAGGTGCTTTTTATGGCGATGAAGGTAAAGGCAAAATTATTGATTACCTTTCAGGTTCAGCTGATGTTTCTGTTCGTTGTACTGGAGGTAATAATGCTGGTCATACAGTAAATGTTAATGGTGTAAAATATGCTTTTCATTTAATTCCATCTGGTATTTTAAACAAAAACACCATTGCTGTTATTGGTAATGGAGTTGTTATCGACCCAAAAGTTCTTATTGAGGAAATTGAAATGCTAAAAAGCTTAGGTCATTCAGCAGATAATTTATATATTAGTGATTTAGCCCATGTTATTATGCCATACCATATAGAAATGGATAAATTGTTAGAATTAAATCGTGGAAAAAATAAAATAGGTACAACAGCTCGTGGTATAGGTCCTGCATATTGTGATAAATACGAAAGATCTGGAATTAGAATAAGAGAATTAATTGGTCCAGATTTTAGAGAACTTGCAACAAGAAATATAAATGCTAAAAATCATCTTTTTAAATCTTATAACTATCCAACTATAGACTTAGAAAAAACTATTTCTGAATATGAAACCTATGCAAAATATTTAAAACTCTATGTTAAGGACACAGTTTTATTCTTACATAATTCTATTAATGAAAATAAAAAAATTCTTTGTGAAGGTGCCCAAGCCACATTATTGGATATTGATTTTGGAAGCTACCCATATGTTACTTCTTCAAATCCAACTATTGGTGGTATTTGTACTGGTTCTGGAATATCTGCTAAAGATATTGGAGAAGTATATGGTGTTATAAAAGCCTACTCTTCTAGGGTTGGTGAAGGTCCTTATATTACAGAGCAAGCAAATAAAATTGGAGATATTATAAGAGAATTAGGTCATGAATATGGAACAACAACTAAAAGGCCTAGAAGATGTGGCTGGCTTGACCTTGTTGCTTTAAAATATGCAGCCATGGTAAATGGTCTAACTGGGCTTGCAGTAAATCATTTGGATACAGTTGGAAAATTAGATAAAATTAAACTATGTGTGGCATATAACCACAAAGGAAATATAAATATGAATTTTTCTACAGACATTCATTACCTTGCAGATTGTGAACCTGTTTATGAAGAATTTGATGGTAATTTTGGAGATATTTCTTTAGCTAAATCTAAAAACGATTTACCAGAAAATGCTAGAAAATTCATAGAGCGAATTGAAACTTTAGTTGGAGTACCTGTTAAGTTTATTGGAACTGGAGCAGGAAGAGAAAATATGATTGTTGTTAATTAGGAGGTTAATATGGACGAATTATTATGTATTTCTCCTATTGATGGAAGATATCATAAAATTACAGAAAAATTAAATGAATATTTTTCAGAATATGCGCTAATAAAATACCGAGTTGTTATTGAAATCAAATGGATTCTAACTTTAAATGAATATGTTGACATTAAATTATCTTTAGAACAAATAAATAGTTTAAATAGCATTATTGCTAATTTTAACATTAATGATGCCAAACAAATTAAAGAAATAGAAGCAACAACTAAGCATGATGTTAAAGCAGTAGAATATTTTTTAAGAAATGAATTTGATAAATTACATTTATCAGACTTCAAAAGTTATATACATTTTGGTTGCACTTCTGAAGATATTAATAATTTAGCATATGGTTTAATGATTAAAAATGGATTATATAATATATTTATTCCTTCAGCTGAAGATTTAATAAATACCGTTCGAGTTAAAGCTAAAGAATATAGGGATATTCCAATGCTTGCACATACTCATGGGCAACCAGCTTCCCCTACCACTGTTGGTAAAGAACTTGCTATTTTTGTTTATAGATGGCAAAGCATTTTAAATTTAATTAGAAATATTAATTTAAGAGGGAAATTTAGCGGAGCTGTTGGAAATTTTAATGCACATATCGTAGCTTTTCCAAATTTAGATTGGATAAAAATAGCAAAAAATTTTGTAGAAAGTTTAGGTCTAGAATTTAATCCTCTTACTACACAAATAGAATCTCATGATATTATTTGCGTACTTTTTAACTATATAAAGTCTTTTAATAATATTACAATGGATTTTAACTCAGATATGTGGCTTTATATTAGTAATGGTTATTTTAAGCAGACTGTAGTAAAAACAGAAGTTGGTTCATCTGTTATGCCACATAAAGTAAACCCTATTAATCATGAAAATTCTATGGCAAATATTCGTATAGCAAATTCTATATTTACTACTCTTACAGAAAATTTGCCTATTTCAAGAATGCAAAGGGATTTAAGTGATTCTTCTGCTTTACGAAATATTGGAGTTGGCTTTAGTCATAGCTTAATTTCAATTAATCAAACTATAATTGGTTTTAATAAGCTTTCTCCTAATTCAAAAGTTTTAGATGAAGATTTGGCTTCAAATATAGCTGTACTTTCTGAAGCCATTCAAACAATTCTTCGAAAAAATGGTTATACTAATGCATATGAAATGCTAAAAAATTTAACTAGAGGAAATGATATCTCTAATCAGGATATTCAAAAATTTATATACAGTTTAAATATTTCAAGTGAGGATAAAGAAAATTTATTAGCAATAACTCCTTTTAACTATCTAGGATTAGCTAGTAAATTAGTCGATTTTATTTAATCTTTCCTCCTCCCAAAACAATATTATCATCTGTATAAAACACTATTGATTGGCCTGGTGTTATTGCCCTTTGAGGATTATTAAATATTACTTTTATCTCTCCATTTTCCATTGGGTAAATCATACACTCGGCCTCTTTTGCGGAATAACGTATTTTAGCTGTAACTTTTATTGGCTTTTCTATTTTATCAACTAAAATTAAATTTATTTCATTTGCAACAGTCTCGCTAGAAAATATTTCTTTTTCTTCTCCAACAATTAATTCATTTCTAGCTATATTATACCCCATAACAAAAAGTGGAACTGAGTAAGAAATTCCAAGTCCTTTTCTTTGTCCTATAGTATATTTATATAGCCCTTCATGTTTTCCTAAAATTTCACCTTTATTATTTACAATATTTCCTCTTTTTAATTTCCAATCAGAAGTTGACTCCAAAAACCTTTTGTAATCACCATCTGGTATAAAACATATATCTTCACTATCTGCTTTATTAGCAATCTCTAAATTATTGTTTTTAGCTATTTGTCTTATTTGTTCTTTATTCGTAAATTCTCCCAATGGAAATAAAACATTATCTATCATGTGTGATGGCAAATTATATAGTACATAACTTTGGTCTTTATTTCCAGCATTTGATTTTTTTAATACATTTTTGTTATATTTTTCGCTATACTCTATTTTTGCATAATGACCGGTTGCAATATAATCACACTCAAGCTCTTTTGCTTTTTGGTACATTAATCCAAATTTTATATATTTATTACATTCTATACATGGGTTTGGGGTTCTGCATATTTTATATTCATTAATAAAATTTTGAATTACACATTTGTTAAATTCTTGTTTTAAATCCACTACATAATGAGGTATCTGCAATTTTTCACAAACTTTTTGAGCATCTTTTATTGTATTTACATTACCACATTTTCCATCATCCCAAAGAACTAGAGTTACTCCTAATACTTCATACCCCTTTTCTTTTAAAAGTATTGCTGCAACACTGCTATCTACCCCACCACTCATTCCTAATAATACTTTTTTCATTTTTACCTCTCTTATTTTTTATTTACATTTTTTTTTTTTTTTAATGAAAAATCCTTCATACAATTGTGTTTGTTTTATACATATTG
>CALXUH010000032.1 GCA_944391645.1 uncultured Clostridia bacterium
CAAAAAATATCAAAAAAAATAAAAGAACACTTGCAAAGTGTTCTTTTTTGATATAGAATAACAAATGTAAAATTGTAAAAAATAGATATGTAAATGCATATCAAAAAAGGAGGAATTTTATAATGTCAGTTAAAGTAGCTATTAATGGATTTGGAAGGATTGGTCGTCTTGCTTTTAGGCAAATGTTTGGAGTAGAAGGGTATGAAATTGTTGCAATAAATGATTTAACTAGCCCAGCAATGCTTGCACATTTGTTAAAATATGATTCAGCTCAAAAAAAATATGAAAAAGCTGATACAGTAGTCGCAGGTGAGGATTCAATAACAGTAGATGGAAAAACCATAAAAATATATGCTGAAAAGGATGCAGCAAATTTACCTTGGGGAGAAATTGGCGTAGATGTTGTTCTAGAATGTACAGGATTTTATACAACTAGAGAAAAAGCAGAAGCTCATATTAGAGCAGGAGCTAAAAAAGTTGTTATATCTGCACCAGCAGGGAAAGACTTACCAACTGTAGTATTCGGAGTAAATGAAAATATACTAACAAAGGAAGATACAATAATATCTGCAGCATCATGTACAACAAATTGTTTAGCACCAATGGCAAAAGCATTAAATGATTTTGTCCCAATTCAAAGTGGAATTATGACAACAGTTCATGCATATACTGGAGACCAAATGGTATTAGATGGTCCACATAGAAAAGGAGATTTAAGAAGAGCAAGAGCTGCAGCAGTTAATATAGTTCCAAACTCTACAGGAGCTGCTAAAGCAATAGGGCTAGTTATACCAGAATTAAACGGGAAATTAATTGGTTCAGCACAAAGAGTACCTGTACCAACAGGATCAACCACAATACTAATTGCAGTAGTAAAAGGAGAAGATATAACAGAAGAAAAAATTAATGAGGCTATGAAAGCTAAAGCAAGTGATTCTTTTGGATATACAGAAGAACCATTAGTTTCATCTGATATAATAGGATGTACTTATGGATCTTTATTTGATGCAACTCAAACAATGGTAACAAAAGTTGACGAAGGATTATATCAAGTACAAGTTGTTGCATGGTATGATAATGAAAATTCTTATACAAGTCAAATGGTAAGAACAATAGAATATTTTGCACAATTATAAAAAACTAAAGACAGACTTATGTATAGGTCTGTCTTATAAAGTTATGTGGGGAGGTTTATATGGATAAAAAAACAGTTAAAGATATAAATGTTACTGGTAAAAAGGTTTTAGTAAGATGTGATTTTAATGTTCCTTTAGATAAAGAAACAGGAGAAATTACAAATGATTTAAGAATAGTTGGTGCATTACCAACAATAAAATATTTATTAGAAAACAAAGCAAAAGTTATTCTTTGCTCTCATTTAGGAAAACCAAAGGGTGAGATTAATCCAAAACTTTCATTAGCACCAGTTGCAAAAAGATTATCTCAGTACTTAGGATTTGAAGTTAAACTTGCAAAAGATATTATTGGAGAAGATGCAAAAAAATTAGTAAACGAATTAAAAGAAGGAGAAGCTATTCTATTAGAAAATGTTAGATTTGATAGTAGAGAAGAAGCAAATGATGCTGAATTTTCAAAAGAATTAGCTTCATTAGCTGATATATATGTAAATGATGCGTTTGGTACAGCCCATAGAGCACATAGTTCAACAGCAGGTGTTGCAAATTATATACCAGCAGTTTGCGGATTCTTAATAGAAAAAGAAGTAAAAATGTTGGGAGATAACCTAAATAATCCTGAAAGACCTTTTGTAGCAATATTAGGAGGAGCAAAAGTATCTGATAAAATAAAAGTAATAGAAAATTTAATAGAAAAAGCAGATAGTATAATAATTGGAGGAGGAATGACATATACATTTTTAAAAGCACAAGGTTATAATGTTGGTAATTCAATTTGTGAATTAGATAGATTAGATATTGCAAAAGAAACAATAGAAAAAGCAAAAGAAAAAAATGTAAAACTATTATTTCCTATTGATACTGTTTGTGGAAAAGAATTTACAAATGAAACAGAGATAAAAATTGTAAATTCAAAAGAAATACCAGATGGATGGCAAGGCTTAGATATTGGACCAGAATCTGTAAAACTATTTACAGAAGAGTTACAAAAGGCAAAGACAGTTATGTGGAATGGACCTTTAGGAGTTTTTGAATTTGATAATTTTGCAAAAGGAACAAATGCAATAGCAAAAGTATTATCTCAAATAGATGCAATAACAATAATTGGTGGAGGAGATTCAGCTGCGGCAGTAGAAAAAGGTGGATATTCAGATAAAATGACACATATATCTACTGGTGGTGGTGCAACTCTAGAATTTTTAGAAGGTAAACTTCTTCCAGGCATTGCATGTTTAGAAAACAAATAGATATAAGCCTAAATAAAATATAAAAGAATGGAGATTATTATGAGGAAAAAAATAATTGCAGGAAACTGGAAAATGAATAAGTTACCAAATGAAACCATAGAATTCATAGAAGAACTTGCACCTCTTATAAAAAATACAGAAAATGAAGTAGTTATATGTGCACCATATATAGATCTTTTCTATGCATTACTTACAGTTCAAGGAACAAATATAAAAATAGGGGCACAGAATATGCATTTTGAAGAAAAAGGTGCATATACAGGTGAAGTATCTGGAGAAATGTTAAAATCGATAGGAGTGGAGTATGTAATAATAGGACACTCTGCAAGAAGACAATATTATGATGAAACAGATAAAGCAGTGAATGAAAAATTAAAAAAAGCATTAAGCATTGGTTTAAAACCAATAGTATGTGTTGGAGAAAATTTAGAACAAAGAGAAAATGGGAAAGCAAAAGAAATAGTTACAACACAAACTAAACTAGCATTAGAAGGAATAAATGGCGAAAATGCAAAAAAAACTATAATAGCATATGAGCCAATATGGGCAATAGGAACTGGAAAAACTGCTACAAAAGAAGATGCTAATGAAACAATAAAATGGATTAGAGAAGAAATTGAAAAAATATATGGGAAAGATATAGCAGATTGTGTTATAATACAGTATGGTGGAAGTGTAAAAAGTACAAATGCAAAGGATTTGTTCACAATGCCAGATATAGATGGAGGATTAATTGGAGGAGCAAGTTTAAATGCACAAGAGTTTGCAAATATTATAAATTATAATAAATGAATCTATTAATTGAAGATGAGGAGACATATATTTATGAGTAGAAAATTAACAATGCTAATGATATTAGATGGTTACGGAATAAACGAAAATAAAAAAGCAAATGCAATTGCTATTGCAAATACACCTGTAATGGATAAACTAATTAAGAAAAATCCAAATACTGTTATAAAAACAAGTGGACTAGATGTTGGTTTACCAGAAGGACAAATGGGAAATTCAGAGGTTGGACATACAAATATTGGAGCAGGAAGAATAGTATACCAAGAATTAACAAGAATAACTAAAACAATAGAAGATGGAGACTTTTTTAGTATTCCAGAACTTGTGCAGGCAATTGACAATTGTAAGAAAAATAATACAAAATTACATGTAATGGGATTGCTTTCAGATGGAGGGGTACATAGTCATATAAGACACCTATATGCGATATTAGAGCTTGCAAAAAGGAAAGACTTTGAAGATGTGTATGTACATTGCTTTTTAGATGGACGTGATACTCCACCAGCATCTGCAGAAAGTTATATATTAAAATTAGAAAAAAAGATGGAAGAAAAAGGGGTTCGGCAAAATAGCAAGTATTTCTGGAAGATTTTATGCAATGGACAGAGATAAACGTTATGAAAGATTAAAGAAGGCTTATGATGCATTGGTAAATGGAATAGGAGAAAAAGCCCCAACAGCCCAAATGGCAATAGAAGATTCATACCAAAAAGAGATTTTTGATGAATTTATACTACCAACATTAATATGCAATGGTGAAGAACCAATTGCAACTATTGAAAAAAATGATTCTGTAATATTTTTCAATTTTAGACCAGATAGAGCAAGAGAAATTACAAGAGCATTAGTTGATGAACAATTTGATGCTTTTGAAACAAAAAAACTAGACTTATTTTATGTTTGCTTTACAAACTATGATGACACTATTCCAAATGTAAAAATAGCATTTAAAAAAGATGAACTTAAAAATACATTTGGAGAAATTATAAGTAAAAATAACTTGACACAACTAAGAATTGCAGAAACAGAAAAATATGCACATGTAACTTTTTTCTTTAATGGGGGAGAAGAAAAACAATATAAAGGAGAAGAAAGAATACTAGTTCCATCTCCAAAAGTAGAAACATATGATATGAAACCAGAGATGAGTGCATATGAAGTTACAGACAAGGTAGTAGAAGCAATTAAAGAACAAAAATATGATACAATAATTTTAAATTATGCTAATTCAGATATGGTAGGACATACAGGAAATTTAGAGGCTGCTATAAAAGCTGTAGAAGCAGTAGATGAATGTATGGGTAGAGTGGTAGAAGCTGTGGAAGAAGTTGAAGGAGTTTTATTAATAACAGCTGATCATGGTAATTCAGAACAGATGATAGATTATAAAACAGGAGAACCACATACAGCACATACAACAAACCCTGTTCCACTAATATTAGTAGGAATGGATGCAAAATTAAAACCTGGAAGGTTAGCAGATTTAGCACCAACAATGCTTGATATTATGGGTATAGAAAAGCCAGTGGAAATGACAGGGGAAAGCTTAATAGAAAGGTAAATTAGGTATAATTTAGTTTATATTATAAATTATTATAAAAAGAAAGGATGATTTTAAATGAAAGATTATTTAGGAATTGAAAGTGTAAGAGCACTAGAAGTATTGGACTCAAGAGGAAATCCAACAGTTCAAGTTGAAGTAGTAACAGAAGGAGGATTTACAGGAGTAGCAATGGTTCCATCAGGAGCATCAACAGGAAGCTTTGAAGCAGTAGAATTAAGAGATGGAGAAAAGGATAGATACTTAGGAAAAGGTGTTTTAAAAGCAGTAGAAAATGTAAATAAAGAAATTAGCAAAGCACTAGAGGGAATGAACGTATATGAACAGGCTAAAATTGATAAAATGATGATTGAATTAGATGGAACAGAGAATAAAGGGAAATTAGGAGCAAATGCAATGCTTGGGGTATCGCTTGCAGTTGCAAAAGCAGCAGCAGCATCTTTAGGAATGAGCTTATACAATTATATAGGAGGAGTAAATGCAAAAGAGTTACCAGTTCCTATGATGAACATTATGAATGGTGGAAAACATGCAGATAGCAGTTTAAGTGTGCAAGAATTTATGATTATGCCAGTTGGAGCAAAAACTTTTAGCCAATGCATGAGAATGGGAGTAGAAGTATATCATAATCTAAAAAAAGTTTTAAAATCAAAAGGTTATTCAACAGGAGTAGGAGATGAAGGAGGTTTTGCACCAAATTTAGGTAGTGAAGAAGAAGCTGTTGAATTAATACTAGAGGCAATTAGACAAGCTGGATATAAACCAGGAGAAGATGTTTGCTTAGCATTAGATGTTGCAGCAACAGAAATGTATGCTGAAGCAAAAAAAATAGGCAAAGATGGATATTATTTTTGGAAAACAGATGAATTTAAAACAAAGGATGAGATGATAGATTTTATAGTTGGATTAGCAGAAAAATATCCTATAATTTCAATTGAAGATGGATTAGCAGAGGAAGATTGGGAAAGCTGGAAAAAATTAACAGAGCGTATTGGAAATAAAATTCAATTAGTAGGTGATGACTTATTTGTAACAAATATGAAACGTTTACAAAAAGGAATAGATAATAAAACAGCAAATAGTATATTAATTAAATTAAATCAAATTGGAACTTTAACAGAAACTTTAGATGCTATTGAACTTGCAAAAAGAAATGGCTATACAGCAGTAGTTTCTCATAGAAGTGGAGAAACAGAAGATACAACATTGGCAGATGTTGCAGTGGCAACCAATGCAGGTCAAATAAAAACGGGTGCACCATGTAGAACAGATAGAGTTGCAAAATATAATCGCTTATTAAATATAGAAGATGAACTAGGAGATATTGCAGTATTTAGAGGAAGAAAAGCAATAAAATAGTGACAATAAAAGTTAAATGGAGGTATGGTTTTTTATAGTAATAAGCTAATTATAAAAAGCTATCCTCTACTTAACAAACTATTAAAAATAAAAAACCGGAAATTTCATTTGAAATGCAACAAAAATTTTAGAAAAAAGTAAATGAACAGTAGACAGGAGTAAGCAAAACTCGTATAATATTTTTGACGAAAAAATATAAAGGAGTTTTGATACAAATG